>JALSTE010000505.1 GCA_026983855.1 Acidimicrobiia bacterium | reverse complement strand
GGGTCTGACGCCCGGCGAGGTCATTGTGCTGAGCGCGGTTGAGCCTGGGGCCGTTCTGGCCGGTTGAGGGTCTGACACCCGGCGAGGTGGAGGGCTCGGGGTGGTAGGCGGGTTCGCCCCGGAGTGGGTGTGGGGCGCGGCCCGGTCCCGGCTGGTAGACCACTGCGGGTGGAATCTCGTCTGCCGGAAACCTCCGAAGAGCGCCCCCGGCTCCCGCCCCCGGCCCGGTTGACCCTTCCCCTGGCGCTGGGTGCGTATTTCGTGGGCCTGGTGCTCTCCTCGGTGGCGATCGCCCAGATGACGGAGAAAGGATCGGGGGTGGAGTCGATGAACGGTGTGGAGACCTTCGTCTCCTCCCTGCCGTTGTTTCTCTCCCTGGCCGGCGGAGCTCTGGTGATACCGGCCCTGGGGGGCCTGGATCCGGTTTCAGCCCTTCGGTTGGACCGGTTCCGTTGGTATGACGTTCCCCTGGGGTTGGTGGGGGGAGCGCTGGCCCAACTGGCCCTGATACCGATCTACGCCCCCATCCTGAGATTCGTGGACGACGACGTGTCGGCCGCGGCCCGCCAACTCACGGATCGGTTCTCCGACGGGGAGATCTGGCTCCTGGTGCTGATGGTTGTGATCGTGGCCCCCGTCTGTGAGGAGCTCTTCTTCCGGGGTCTGGTCCAGGGGGGCCTGGAGCGCTCCCTGCCGAGGGCCCCGGCATTGCTCCTCTCGGCCCTGATCTTCGGTGCCGTGCACTTCCAGCTGCTGCAGTTCCTGGGGCTGGGACTGTTCGGGCTGGTCCTGGCGGTGGCCCTGAATCGGACCGGGAGGTTGTCGGTGACGATCTTCCTCCACATGGGATTCAACCTGATGGGGGTGGCCGGACTCCTGGTCGGGCGCTTCTGAGGGGCATGCACACCGGGGCCGAGGTGCCACGGGGCCCGACACCAGACGGTGCGCACCGGGGGACCCCAATGCAACCACAATGAGTAGCCGATTTCCTTGAATTACCACGAAGAGTGGCGATAGGGGTTCTGTAACCACACAAAGTGGTGCCAGGAACCCCCATGACCACGAATAGTGGTGATTCGAGGAAGAACCGTGCCCCATCGATGCCCCTCCTGTGACCGACAGCTGGTGGAGATCCACCTCGAGACCCCCGACGGGGACCTCGTGCTCCAGCACTGCTCTCCGTGTGACCGCCGAACCTGGGTGGAGGGGGGTCGTCCCACCACCCGGGACGAGGCCCTGGAGCTGATCTCGGGCCTGGCCCGATAGGGCGCCGGTCCGGAGGTCGGATCGGCCACGACATGGCCTGACCGGGGGAACGCGTCACTTCAGGGCCCCGGGGATGAGAAACTGATGAACTCATGGTTTCTTCACACCCTGGTGGCCCCGAATCCCAGTCCCGGTCCGAGGTCCCGACGATCGATGTCGACCGCGGCCCGGGCCCCGAGGACGTCATAGTTCCCGTGGTGGACGTCGAGGGGGTGGACCTCCCGTCGTCGTCGGGTCCGCCGCGGGGTGGGGCCGCCGACTCCGCCTCACCACCGGGCCGGATGGGCACCTGGGTGGGGAGGATCGTCAACGCCCCGATGGAGAGTTGGATCACCTTCGTGGTGGTGGCGGCGTCAGCGGTGGCGGTGTTCGTCCGACTCCACCCCTCGAAGATCCTCTCCGACACCCTGCCCGCCGGGGGCGACATGGGCGCCCACGTCTGGGGCCCGGCCTACCTGAGGGACAACCTCCTGCCCAACTTCCGGTTCCGGGGTTGGACCCAGGACTGGTACGCCGGGTTCCCGGCCATGCACTTCTACATGATCCTGCCCTACCTGCTGATCGTGCTGCTGGACGTGGTCCTTCCCTACGGGGTTGCGTTCAAGTTGATCGCCGTGGCCGGGGTGGTCAGTCTGCCGGTGGCGGCTTGGCTGTTCGGTCGCCTGGCCCGGCTGCCGTTCCCCCTGCCGGCGATGCTCTCCGTGGCCGGGCTGGCCTACGTGTTCGATTTCAACTTCACGATCTACGGGGGCAACGTGGCCTCCACCCTGGCCGGTGAGTTCGCCTTCTCCCTGGCCCTCTCCTTCGCCCTGGTCTTCCTGGGTCTGGTGGTGGCTGGTCTCGACACCGGTCGGTACCGGGGCTGGGCGGCGGTCTTCCTGGCCCTGACGGCCCTCAGCCACCTGATCCCCCTGCTGTTCGCGGTGGCCGGGGCGATCATCATCGTGGCCACCCGCGGCT
>JALSTE010000504.1 GCA_026983855.1 Acidimicrobiia bacterium | reverse complement strand
CAGCTCCCGATCCAGGTCGATCTCGCCCGTTGGGGCCAGCCCCCGGAGCTGGGCCAGGGCCGCCACCGGATCGGACGAGCGCATCTCACGGGCCGCCCCGACCCTGACCCGAGCCGGCACCGGGGCACCGGTCCCCGCCAGCAGCCGGGCCGCCACCGCGGCCGAACCACCGGTCTCGACCAGGGCTCGCCCCAGGGCCTCCTCGTGAACCGCCCGGGTCGAGGGCAGGACCATCCGGTCCAGGGCCTCGACCACCACCTCGATCAGCCGCTCCCGACCCGGCACCGCCAGACCGGCCGAGCCGAGCACGCTCCACGCCCGGGCCACCTCGGGCCCATCGGTCCCCAGGGCCCGGGCCAGTGCCTCCACCGGCAGTCCAGCGTGCCGGCCGGCCACCTCGGCCAGTCGGGTGGGGATTTCACCGGACTCGGCCAGACGGCGCCGCACCGCCTCGACCACGATGGAGGGCACCGGAGGCGGGTCACCCTTTCCATTCCAACCCTCCCGTGTCCACCCCTCGATCAGGAGCCGGGCCAGACCGGGAAGCCCCGCGCTGGCCGCCCAGACCCGTTCGATCAGGGAACTGGGGGCGGGACGACCGAGCGCCGACGTGACCACCGGGGCCAGCTCGTCGACGGTCCGGGGACCCATCTCGACCATGTCCCCGTTACGCAGAAGCGCCTCGTCCAGCTGGGCCAGGTGCACGTCCCCCGTGACCGGACGATGGGCCACCAGGACCGGGAGACCTCGGTCCACCACCCGGGCCAGCACATCGAGGCTGGCGGCGTCCAGCCAGTGGGCGTCGTCCACCGCCAGCACCACACCCGGAGTCTCCAGTCGGGTGGACAGGATCCGGGCCGCCGTCCTCACGTCGGACCCGGCATCACCCAGCACCTGATCCAGGGCCCCCATGGCCATGTCCCGGTCGCTGATGCGACCCCTCATGTCGATCACGCCGGAACCGAACTCCTGCGCCATCCGGGCGAGGGTCTCGGTGGTCCCCGACCAGCCGACGCCGACGATCAGCCCGCTGGAACGGGTGCTGCGATCCCCCTGCATCCAGACGATGCTACGCCCACCCGCCCCCGGGGTGGGGGGAAGCCGCGAATGGAACGCCTATAGGCTGACCGGGCATGGTTTCCCGCCCGGCGTGAATCCAGCTCGATCCACTACCGAGGGACAGATCTGTTGGCCGACAGAATCGATTTCGACGCCGTGGGCCGAGGCGCCGCGGTCACCATCCTGATCGTGATTCCCCTGGCCCTGGTCGGGCGCCTGGTTCCCGACGGCTCGGCCCTGCTGCTCCCGATCACCCTGGCCATCTTCGCCGGGTTCATCGCCGGTGGGTACGTGGCTGGGAGGGACACGTCGGGTTCACCCGCGGTGTCGGGAACCCTGTCGTCACTGCCCTGCCTGATACTGGTGTCGATCGCGTACGTGATCATCCAACTCCGCTCGGACCAACCCGTGTACCTGGCGCTGATGGCCGGTCAGTACATAGTCGGAACGACGTTCGGCATGATCGGTGGCTGGAAGGGGGGACAGGGTAATCATCACGACGAGTCCCTGATCAAGCCCGAGGATGCCCGCCCGTGAGCGTCCTGGTGATCGACGCCGGTACGAGCAGTGTGCGGGCGGTGGTGGTCGACGAGCGGGCCCGGGTGGTGGCCGAGGCCTCACGACCGTCACTGCCAACCTCGCCCGCCCCCGGACTGGTCGAGTTCGATCCCGTGGCCCTGTACCGGGCCGTCCTCGGCGCCGTCGGTGATCTGGGGGATCTGGCCTCCTCCCCCCGTGGGGTGGGCATCGCGGTGCAACGGGCGTCCACCGTGGTCTGGGACCGCCACACCGGCGAACCGGTGGGTCCCGGGCTGGGCTGGCAGGACCTCCGCACCCTCGGCACCTGCCTGGAGCTCGCCGCCGAGGGGCCCGGACTGGCCCCGAACCAGACGGCCACCAAGGCCCAGTGGCTCTGGGATCAGGTGGACCCCGACCGCGTTCGTGATCTCTGCGTGGGCACCATCGACAGCTGGCTGGTCTGGAACCTCAGCGGGGGCGAGTCCCACGTCACCGACGCGTCCAACGCCTCGATGACCGGGCTGCTCTCCCTGGACGGCTCGGGCTGGGACCCCGTGGTGGCCGGGGCCCTCGGGCTGCCGCTCTCGTCCCTGCCCCGGATCGTGGACTCGGCGGGACCCGTCGCCATCGCCACCACCATCGACGGGAC
>JALSTE010000503.1 GCA_026983855.1 Acidimicrobiia bacterium | reverse complement strand
CCCGTCGTCACCAGCTCGACGGCCCCCTGCCCCAGAGGAACTCCACCTGGCGGCGAAACCCGATCGCCATGCCGTCCAGCGAGCCCTTCGACGAGCTCCTGGTCGGATCCCCGAAGCTGGCGGTCTCCACCACCATGGCCTTCACCCGGATGCTGCGGGCCATGTTGAGGGACCCCGAATTCGGTTCCCGGGTGGTGCCGATCATCCCCGATGAGGCCCGGACCTTCGGCATGGACTCGCTGTTCCGCGAGGTGGGGATCTACGCCTCGGGCGGTCAGCGCTACGACCCCGTCGACGCCGACCTGATCCTGTCCTACACCGAGAAGCCCGACGGCCAGATCCTCGAGGAGGGGATCACCGAGTCGGGGGCCATGGCCTCGTTCACCGCCGCCGCCACCTCCTACGCCACCCGCGGGGTGCCGATGGTGCCCTTCTACATCTTCTACTCCATGTTCGGTTTCCAGAGGGTGGGGGATCTCATCTGGGCCCTGGCCGACAGCCGGGGACGGGGCTTCCTGGTGGGTGCCACCGCCGGTCGCACCACCCTCATGGGTGAGGGCCTCCAGCATCAGGACGGACACAGCCTGCTGCACGCCTCGGCCGTGCCCCCCTGTCAGGCCTACGATCCCGCCTTCGCCTACGAGCTGGCGATCATCGTGGAGGACGGGCTGCGGAGGATGTACTCCGACAACGAGGACGTCTTCTACTACCTGACCGTCTACAACGAGAACGCCGTCCAACCCGCCGCCCCGGTGGATCTGGATCGCACCTCGCTGCTGCGGGGTCTCTACCGGTACCGCACCGTGCCCGAGGGGACGACCGCGGGGGCCACGATCATCTTCTCGGGTTCCGCCGTCCACGGGGCCGAGGCCGCCGCCGCGGCCCTGGCCGAGCACCACGGGATCGGGGTGGAGCTCTGGAGCGCCACCTCCTACAAGGCCCTCCGGGAGGACGCCCTCAGTGTCGAGCGTTGGAACCGTTTGCATCCCGACGAGGAGAGCCGGGTCCCGTTCGTGACCTCCCAGCTGGCCGACGCTCCGGGACCGATCCTGGCCGTCACCGACTTCGTGACCGCGGTGCCCGACATGATCTCGCGTTGGGTTCCGGGTCCGTACAGCTCTCTGGGTACCGACGGTATGGGACGCAGCGACACCCGGGAGGCCCTACGGCGCTACTTCGAGATCGACGAGGCCCACCTGGTGATCGAGATGCTCAAGCAACTGGCGGGGACCGGAAGGGTCCACCCCGACGAGATCGCCAAGGCCATCAGCCGTTACGGGGTCGAAACCGATGGTGCCGATCCGTGGAGCTACATCGCCCACTGAAACCAGGGCGGGCCCGGCTCGGGCGCCATCGGGGAGAGCGTTGGCGGCACCATTCAGGTGGTCTAGAGCCCGGCCCGGGCGCGATCGGGGAGAGCCGCCACCGAGCCCACGTGGGCCACGGCTCCCCGGAAACCACCCGGGGTCCGAACGGGGTCCCGCTGACCGCAACCGATCCGACGTGAGAGCCGGCCCGGCAATCTGATACAGTTAGCTCCGTTTACTAGCCCGATGAGTATCAGGTTCGGATCGGTCACGGGTTTCGTCGTGACACCGGACCGGATCTGATCGGTTGGGACCCGGCGGTCCCACCGGGGCGCACCAGGTAGCGACCACGGAACAGAGCACGGCGACATCCAGGGGTGGCCATGACCGAAATCGACGGAACCGGGGAACTCCAGAGAAGGTTCCAGCAGGTGATCGACCGCGGTGACCGCATCGAACCCAACGACTGGATGCCCGAGGAGTACCGCCGCACCCTCATCCGGCAGATCGCCCAGCACGCCCACTCCGAGATCATCGGCATGCAGCCCGAAGGGAACTGGGTGACCCGGGCCCCGAGCCTCCAGCGCAAGGCCATACTCCTGGCCAAGATCCAGGACGAGGCCGGTCACGGTCTCTATCTCTACGGGGCGGCGGAGACCCTGGGCATGAGCCGGTCCGAGATGGTCGACCTGCTCCTCAGTGGGAAGCAGAAGTACTCCTCGATCTTCAACTACCCCACCCTCACCTGGGCCGACGTCGGGGTCATCGGCTGGCTGGTCGACGGGGCCGCCATCACCAACCAGATCCCCCTCAGCCGCTGCTCGTTCGGTCCCTACGCCCGGGCCATGACCCGCATCTGCAAGGAGGAGAGCTTCCACCAGCGCCAGGGCTACCACCTGCTCCTCACCATGATGGAGGGTG
>JALSTE010000502.1 GCA_026983855.1 Acidimicrobiia bacterium | reverse complement strand
ACTGGAGGAGGCCGTTCGCCTCCAGACCTCGGCCACCGCCGCGACCTACCGGATCTGGGACCGGGGGGCCCTGATACCGGGCATGGTCGCCGATCTGAACGTGATCGATCATGAGGGTCTGCGTCTCCACGCCCCCCGGATGGTCCACGATCTCCCCGCCGGCGGCCGGCGACTGCTCCAGGACGCCGATGGGTACCTCCACACCGTGAAGAGCGGGGAGGTGACCTTCGTGGACGGCTCTCCGACGGGGGCCCGCCCGGGACGGGTGCTGAGGTCCCGAGGCAGAACCTGAGCAGATCCAGTTGAAGGGCGGTGTCAGCGCCTCACTCCCCACCTGGTCGGGGGACGACCGTTGAGGGTTTCCTGAAGGTGGGTCGCCTCGGTTAGCTTCCCCCCAGGGGGTGACCGCCATGGGCCACATCGAGATCGACGCGGGCGAGGGGCTGCGACCCGTCCCCCTGACCCTTCCCGGTGGTGGGTTGAATCTGGCCGCCGACCGCTGGGGTGAGTCCCACGACCCCGCCGTGCTGTTCCTGCACGGTGGGGGGCAGACCCGACGCTCATGGGACGAGGCGGCCCGGGCGGTGTCGGGACGGGGCTGGCAGGCGCTGACGGTCGATCACCGGGGCCACGGCGAGAGCGACTGGCCGGTGGAGGCCCTCTACGGGTGGGATCACTTCGCCGACGACATAGCGGCCCTCGTGGCCGGATTCGAATCGCCTCCGGTCGTGGTCGGGGCCTCACTGGGGGGAATCGCCGCCCTGCTGGCCCAGCGCCGGACCGAGGACCAGTTGTTCGCCGCCCTGGTCCTCGTCGACGTGACCCCGACCATGGACCCCGAGGGTGTCAGGCGGATCGTGGGGTTCATGGGGGCCCACCCCGAGGGGTTCGCCAGCCTCGAGGAGGCCTCGGAGGTGATATCGGAGTACACGGGTCGCCCCCGACCCGACTCGACCGACGGTCTCCGCCAGGTCCTGCGACACGAGAACGGTCGCTGGCGCTGGCACTGGGACGTCAGGTTCCTCCAGGGCCGGGAACGCCCCACCGGCGAGCGGGAGGAGACGCTGCGGCACCTGATGCTGGAGGGGGCGGCGCGGGTACGGGTGCCCACCCTGGTCATCCGGGGAACCCGCAGTGAGCTGGTCTCACCGGAGGCCGTACGGGAGTTTCTCGACGCCGTCCCCGGTGCCCGCTACGTCGACGTGCAGGACGCCGCCCACATGGTGGCCGGGGATCAGAACGACCGTTTCATCGAGGCCGTAACGGACTTTCTGGATGAGCTGGAGCCGGGCCGTCAGCGGGGCCCGGACGCGAATGGGGAGAGGTGAGCCAGGTGGCCGAACCGACACCGGGGAGAATCGACACCACCCGACTGCAGGAGATGTCACGGGCCTACACCGCCACGGCCGTGCTCTGGGCCGCCCTGGATCTGGGTCTGTTCACCGCGGTGGCGACCGGCGCCACCGACGAGGCCTCACTCGCGGAGAGGCTCGCGATCAGTGAGTTGAACGCCGAACGCCTGGTCGTGGCCTGTCTGTCGTTGGGTCTGCTGGACACGGAGGCGGGCCGCCTGGTGAACCCACCCGACGTCGACCGCTACCTCGTGGAGGGGAAACCGGGGTACGCCGGGGCCTGGATGAGGTTCACCCGTCGCGACGTGCCCGGTTGGTTCGCCATCGCCGAGACCATGACATCGGGTCCCGAACCCACCCACCTGGGAATGTACGAGGACCTCACCGTCGACGCCGCCCGGAAATACCATCAGGCGACCTACTCCATCGGCATGGGCGCCGGTCGCCGGTTCGTCCGCCAGGTGGATCTGACCGGTCGTCGCAGGCTGCTCGATCTGGGCGGCGGCTCCGGGGCCTACAGCATCAACGTGGTCGAGGCCCACCCCGAGATGACGGCGGTGGTGCTCGACCTCCCACCGGTGGTGGAGGTCACGGCGGAGTTCCTGGCCCGCCACGGGGTCCAGGATCGGGTCACCACCCTGGGGGGTGACTTCACCTCCACCCCCTTCCCCACCGACTGTGACGTCGTCGTCATGGCCAGCAACCTCCCGATCTACGACTCCCCCACCATCGCCGCGGTGGTGGCCCGGGCCCACGACGCCCTCCTCCCCGGAGGTGAGATGCACCTGATCGGTGAGATGCTCCGAGACGACCGGCGGGGCCCCGTCGACGCCGCCATGTGGGGGATGAACGAACTGCTGTGCGGGGGGAGGGGTAGG
>JALSTE010000501.1 GCA_026983855.1 Acidimicrobiia bacterium | reverse complement strand
CCCGCCTGTCACGGGCGGAGTCCCGACGTCTCCGGCGCCGCATGCAGATCGTGTTCCAGGACCCCAACGGCTCCCTGGACCCGCGGATGAGGGTGGGTTCGATCATCACCGAACCCCTCCGTTCGCTCGGTGTGGGGGGTGATCACCGGGCCCGGATGCTGGAGCTCCTGAGGGCGGTGGGCCTCAGTGACCGGGCGGCCGACCGCCACCCCCACGAGTTCTCCGGGGGTCAGCGACAGCGCATAGCCATCGCCCGTGCCCTGGCCCCCAACCCCGGGGTGCTGATAGCCGACGAGCCGGTCAGCGCCCTGGACGTGTCGGTCCGGGCCAAGATCCTGAACCTGCTGGCCGACCTCCGGGACGAGTTCGACCTGACGGTGGTGATGATCGCCCACGACCTCTCCGTCGTGCACCACATCTGCGACCGGGTGGCGGTCATGTACCTGGGACGCATAGTGGAGGTGGGACCCGTAGAGGAGATCTTCGGCCACCCCCGGCACCCCTACACCCGCACCCTCCTGGCCGCCATACCCCGTCTGCGGGGAGGGGGGCTGTCGCCGGTGCTCACCGACGAGCCCCCGGCCTCGGCCACCGACTTGGGAGGGGGATGTTCGTTCGCCCCCCGCTGTCCCGACGTGCACGACCGCTGCCTGGTGGAGGACCCGGTGGCCCGGGCGGTACCCGTGGGTGGGGGGGTGTCGGTGCGGGTGGCCTGCCACCTCGCCGAGGGTGAGGCGAGGGAGACCGGGGGCTGAACCGGTGTGGCGCGTGGGGTTGGTGGGGCTTATGGTGTGGGCCGTAATCGGGGTCCCCCCCCAGGGGACCATGGAGGGAAAACAATGAGGCGCTTCAGACTGCTGGCGGTCCTGCTGGCCCTGGTGCTGCTGGCCGCGGCCTGCGGCGACAGCGGGTCATCCGATGGTGAGACCGCCGGTGACGTGACCACCACCTCGGGGGCCGCGGCTCCCGAGTCGACCACGACCACCACCGCCGCCACGACCACCACCACCGAGCCCCCGACGGAGACCCAGGTCAACGAGATCGCCATCGGTCTGCAGCTCGAGCCCTCCACCCTGGATCCCTCATTCAGTCCCGAGGGCCCGATCCAGACCGTCGAGCTCTACAACATGATCGAGACCCTGGTGAAGATCGACTCCAACGGCGACATCGTGCCCCTGCTGGCCGAGTCGTGGGACGTCTCCGATGACGGTCTCACCTACACCTTCCACCTGCGGGACGGGGTCAAGTTCCACGACGGCACCGACTTCGACTCCGCCGACGTGGTGTTCTCCCTGGAGCGGGCCCGCGACCCCGAGGTGGGTCACCCCTTCGGCAGCCAGCTCGAGCCGGTCGACACCATCACCGCCGTGGACCCCATGACGGTGGAGATAGTGCTGAGCAAGTTCAGCGCCAACTTCCTGCTGAACATCGCCCAGAGCGTGGGCATGATCTTCAACGAGGAGAGCATCGGCAGTATCGCCGACGCCCCGGTGGGAACCGGTCCCTACCAGTTCGGCGAGTGGGTCCAGGGTGACCACATCACCGTTGAGGCCTTCCCCGACTACTGGGGTGACAAGCCCCTGCTGGACAAGGTCACCTACCGCTACATCGACGATCCCAACGCCCTGAACAACGCCATGCTGGCCGGTGACATCCAGATCATCGCCGGGGTCTCGGCCCCCGAGCTGCTGGACGTGTTCGAGGCCGACCCGAACTTCAACGTGCTGGTGGGTACCACCAACGGTGAGGTCACCCTGGCCATGAACAACCGCAAGCCACCCCTCGACGACGTCCGGGTCCGCCAGGCCATCAGCTACGCCATCGACCGCCAGGCCATCATCGACGGGGCCTACTTCGGATACGGCGAACCCATCGGCACCTTCGCCGTGCCCACCGATCCCTACTACGTGGACCTCACCGACCGCTATCCCCATGATCCCCAGAAGGCCATGGACCTGCTGGCCGAGGCCGGTGTGGCTGACCTGACCCTCTCCATGAAGCTGCCGCCACCCTCCTACGCCCGCCGGTCGGGGGAGATCGTGCAGTCTCAGCTCAAGGCGGTGGGGATCACCGTGGAGATCGAGAACGTCGAGTGGGGTGTGTGGCTCGACGACGTGTTCTCCGGTGAGAACTACGACCTCTCGATCGTCGCCCACATCGAGGCCCGGGACATCGTCCAGTACGGCAACCCCGACTACTACTTCGGCTATGACAGCCCCGAGGTGCAGGAC
>JALSTE010000500.1 GCA_026983855.1 Acidimicrobiia bacterium | reverse complement strand
CGCCGGTGACGCCCCGGGCTTCGGACCCCTGTCTATGGCCGACTACTGGGGGCTGAAGCTGCGCTGGTTCGACACCACCGAGGTGGGCGGCTCCTCCTACCTGGCCCACGTCGGGCACGCCGCGGCCGCGATCGCCGCCGGCAAGTGCGATGGCCCTCATCACCCTGGCCGGACGGCCCCGTACCGGTGGACGGCGCCCGGGGCGCAGCGGGAGGATCCCCGACGCCCCCGAGATCGGTTTCGAGAACCAGTGGGGGCTGTCGATCCCCGCCAACTACGCCCTGGCGGCCCGCCGTCACATGCACGAGTTCGGGACCACCTCGGCCCAACTGGCCGAGATCAAGGTGGCGGCCTCGATCCACGCCTCGCACAATCCCCACGCCTTCCTACCCAAGCGGGTCACCGTCGAGGAGGTACTGGACTCACCCATGGTGTCGGACCCCCTCCACCGCCTGGACTGCTGCGTGATCACCGACGGTGGCGGGGCGGTCGTGGTGGTGAGCCCCGGGGTCGCCGCCGACCTCGAACGCACCACGGTCAAGGTCCTCGGCCACGGTGAGGCCCCCAAGCACACCACGGGGGGACGGCCCGACCTGACCTTCACCGGGGCCCGCTGGTCGGGACCGGCGGCCTTCGCCGAGGCCGGGGTCACCCCCGATGACATCGACTACGTCTCGATATACGACTCGTTCACCATCACCGTGCTGGAGACCCTGGAGGATCTCGGGTTCTGCCCCAAGGGAGAGGGGGGTCGCTTCGTCGCCGACGGGACCCTGGTGGCCCCCCACGGCCGTCTGCCCTTCAACACCGACGGCGGGGGGCTGTGCAACAACCACCCCGCCAACCGCGGGGGTATGACCAAGATCATCGAGGCCGTCCGCCAGCTCCGGGGTGAGGCCAACCCCGGCACCCAGGTACCCGACTGCCGGCTGGCCCTGGCCCACGGCACGGGTGGGGCGCTGTCCACCCGCATGGGCTCGGCCACCCTCATCCTCGGACAGGAGGACTCATGAGCACCGAACCATCCCCCCGGGGCCACCTTCCGGTGGTCGAACCCCCCGTCAACCCCGACACCGCCCCCTACTGGCGGGGGGCGGCCGAAGGGCGACTCGTCCTGCCCCGCTGCGACCGGTGCGGTTTCGTCATCTGGTACCCGAGGGAGTTCTGCCCCGAGTGCGCCGCCACCGAGGTCACGTGGTTCGAGGCCACCGGCCGGGGAACCGTGTACAGCTTCACGGTGACCCGCAGGGCCCACGGTGCCTGGGGTGAGGTCGCCCCCTTCGTCATCGCCTACGTGGAACTGACCGAGGGACCCCGGGTGCTGACCAACATCGTGGGGATCGACCCCGACGACGATCGTCTGGCCATCGGCCTGGAGGTGACCGCGGTGTGGGAACCCACCCCCGAGGGCCAGGGGATCCTGCGCTTCGCCCCGACCTGAGCCGGCCTCGGGGGGTCAGGGCTCCCCGAGATCGACTCTGCCCTCGACCGGTCCGATCCCGGGTCTGGGCCTCGAGACTCCCCCGAGATCGAACAGATCCCGACCCACCCCGGCCGGAGGCGGGATCGCCTACCTCAGAAGTCGATCCCGGCGCACACCGCGCAGGTCTCCCCGCCGTGGGAGTCCGCCGCCGCGGCGGCGTCGGCCTCGGTCTGGAACTGGGGGGTGTCGAACCGCTCCACCCGGTCGTCGGCCACCCCCGAGCCGGACCCGCCGTCGGCGGTGGCCGCCGACGGTCTCATCACCCCGTCCTTCCACGAATCGTCCTCGGCCCAGTGGTACCTCAGGTGCACCATGGACCCGGGCACCTTCAGCACCTCGAAGGCCCGCAGGGCGTCACCGACGATCGCCCGGTTCAGCTCGGGTTGGTGGGGACGTCCCGAGGTGTGACCCAGGGGAAAATCCACGAAGGCGGCCCGGGGCGGGTTCACGGCCCGGGTGATGTCCCGGGCACTGGTGAGGCACACGGTGGCGATTCCGGCGGCCTCGAGCCGGCGTGCGATCAGACCCACGGTCTGATGGCAGACCGGTCAGACGGGTACCAGCAGCACCACGTCCAGCTCGTCCTCCAGACACCGCTGCACCAGGGCCGGGGCCAGCTCCTCACCCACGCGGCGCTGGGAGTAGATACCCCCCATGCAGGTGTAGAACCGGGGACCCAGCTCCCCCACCCTCCCCTCGGCCACGAGGGACCTCAGGGTGTCGATGGGGAACACCACGTTGATGTCGTCACGGGCGTCGGTGAGGTCGTAGGCGAAGTGGGTGGCCCTCAGCTCCGAGGCTTCGACGTCGGTGGGAATGGCCCGATAGGTGGTGTCGTCCCGGTAGGTGAAGGCGGTCTGGCCAGTCCGGTATATGCCCCCGGTGGCGATCACCCCCAGGCGCAGTTCGGACAGGGGGCCGGGGACCTCCGTCCACGGCGGGTCGTCCTCGGAGTGGGTCCAGGCGTAGGGCGGGTAGCCCAGCCCCGAGTACTGCTCACGGGTGCGGACGATGTAGTCGATGGGGGGCTTTCGCCTCTCCACCTTCACCTCGGCACCGGCTTGGTCGTTCACTGTGGATCCCTCTCCCCGGCTGTCCGGGCCGTCGGCCGGGGTGAGCGGCGATCGTCCCGGCACGCCCCTCCCCGTCCGGCCGATTCTAGCGGGGGCCCTCGGGACACCCCGGTACCGGGAAGGGTCGAATTGAAGTCGGAACCGGGGCGAAGATGTGGCAGAATGGCCCACCTTGGTGGCCGTAGCTCAGTTGGTTAGAGCGCCGGGTTGTGATCCCGGAGGCCGGGGGTTCGAGTCCCCTCGGCCACCCCATCAGCCGGAGGCGGTCCCCTCAGGGGACCGCCTCCGTGCCGTTCGGGTACCCCCCACCCCTTTACAAAGCTCCCGAACAGGTGGGAATGTCTGGGGACAGTTCCGAGTTGCGTTCACAGGGGGTGACGCCATGAGGATCGCCGAGTGGATCGAGGGACTCCTCGGTCCCGATCTTCCCATCAGGTTCGAGGCCTACGACGGATCGGCCACCGGGGCGCCCGACGCACCGGCCACCGTCGAGGTCAGATCGCCCGACGCCCTGAACCGGGTGGTGTTCGCACCCTCCGGTGAGATCGGCTTCGCCCGGGCCTACGTGGCGGGGGACCTGGTCCTCCACGGGGACATCAACGCCCTGTTCCAGGTCCGCGACCGCCTCCCCGACGTCACCGTCAAACCCCGCCAGGTGCTGGATCTGGCCCGGATCCTGGGGCGCAACGCCCGCCGCCTGCCCCCACCCCCCGAGGAGGCGCGGGGCACGGGTCGTCTGCACAGCCCCCTACGGGACCGCAAGGCGGTGAGCCACCACTACGACGTGTCCAACCGCTTCTACGAGCTGGTCCTGGACCCCTCGATGACCTACTCCTGCGCGGTGTTCGAACATCCCGACGACGACCTCCACACCGCCCAGGCCGCCAAGCACGAACTCACCCTGCGCAAGCTGGCCCTGGAGCCCGGGATGCGGCACCTGGACATCGGCTGCGGCTGGGGAGCCCACGTCATCCACGCCGCCCGCCACTTCGGTGTCCACTCCGTGGGCGTGACCCTGTCCCAGGCCCAGTACGACCTGGCCCGCAAGAAGGTGGCCGAGGCCGGCCTCTCCGACATGGTGGAGATTCGCCTCCAGGACTACCGCGACATCGACGACGGTCCCTACGACGCCATCAGCAGCATCGGCATGTTCGAACACGTGGGGATCGACAACACCGGCGTGTTCCTCGACAAGGTGCACGACCTGCTGGTGCCGGGGGGTCGGGCGGTGCTCCACTCGATCACCACCCGCCGCCCGTCCAAGCCGCCGTGGTTCCGACCCGACTTCATCCGGGCCTACATATTCCCCGACGGCGAACTGCAGCCGATCGGGGACATCGCCGACGCCATGCAGCTCCACGGGTTCGATGTGCAGCACATCGAGAGCCTGTCCCAGCACTACGGGCCCACCCTGCACCGCTGGCACCACAACATGGAGGCCAACTGGGACGAGGCGGTGGCCGAGGTGGGTGACAACCGGGCCCGGCTGTGGCGGCTCTACCTGGCGGGCTGCGCCTTCAACTTCGACGAGGGACGCATCCTGGTCCACCAGGTCCTGGCCACCCGTTCCCACGACGACGGCCACCACAGCTTCCCCTTCCGGCCCGACTGGGATCCCTCCAACCTCCAGAGGTTCGGCGGCTGAGGCCGCAGCGACCAGTCCGGCCCACCGAAGCCTCGGTCCCCTGATCCGACCCGGTGGCTCAGCCCCGGCCCACCCGCCCGGTGCGGAAGGCCCAGATCACCAGCTCCACTCGGTTTCTCACCCCGAGCTTGGTCATCAGGTTGGCCACGTGGGCCTTGACGGTGGACAGCGACACGTACAACTCGGCGGCGATCTCGCCATTCGTGAGACCCCGGGCCACCGCGGCCAGGACCTCCTCCTCCCTGGGGCTCAGCGCCCCTCCCCGAGGTTCACCGTCGCCGGGTCCGGTGTCCAGGTTCAGGCGGGACAGGAGCCGGGTGGTGACCGCCGGCGAGATGAGCGATTCCCCGTCGTGGGCGGCCCGGATGGCGGCCAGGAGCAGATCGGGACCAGCATTCTTGAGCAGGAAACCTGAGGCCCCCGCCCGCAGGGCACCGTAGACGTACTCATCCAGGTCGAAGGTGGTGACCACCACCACCGCCAGGGGGTCGTCCACCTCGGGGCCCGCCACCAGGCGGGTGGCCTCCAGACCGTCGACCTCGGGCATCCGGATGTCGAACAGGCACACGTCGGGCCGCAGCTCCAGGGCCCGGGTGACCGCCTCCCTCCCCTCGGACACCTGGGCCACCACCTCCATGTCGTCAGTGGCCTCGAGAATCATGGCGAAACCGGCCCGGACCATCTCCTGATCGTCGGCTATCAGCACCCTTATGGCCATCAGCTCCTCCCCGGAGGCCCGTCAGGGGGCCACCGCCACGATCCGACCGGACCCCACAGAGTGGTCACCTCGGTCCTACCAGGGGGATCACGGCCTGGACCCTCCAGCCGGTCCGGCCCAACGGACCCGCCTCCAGGTGGCCTCCGACAGCTTCGGCCCTCTCCCCCATGCCGATCAGTCCATACCCCGAACCGGGTGCCGGGTCCGGCTGCCCGTCATTCACGATCTCCAGGTGGGCCTCCCGCCCCCTGATGCGGAGGTCGACCTCCACCGATGTGACCCCCCGGCTGTGGCGACGGGCGTTTGTGACCGACTCCTGGGCTATGCGGTACAGGGCCCCGGCCACGTGGGCGGGGAGAACCCCGAGGTCGGTGTCACCGGATACGGTCACCGTTGGGAGTCCTTCGGGACCACCCAGGGCGGTCAGATCGGGGGGGACCACCGCCTCCCCGAGACCGGCGACACCCCCCTGCCCCCCACTGCGCAGAATGCCCACCATCCTCCTCATCTCGTCCATGGCCTGGTTGGCGATGGACTCGATGTTCCCAATGGCCTCCCGGGCCTGCTCGGGCCGGGACCCGGCCACGAATCCGGCCGCCTGGGCCTGCACGGCTATGGCCGACACGTGATGGGCAACGGTGTCGTGAAGCTCCCGGGCCAGGGCGTTGCGTTCGAGTAGACGCACCTCCCGGATCCTCTGCTCGGCCAGACGAGCCCGGTACCTCATGGCCAGGGCGAGGACGGCGGGAACCAGCCACACCACCATCAAACTCAGACCTCCACCCCAACCACCGGCAATCACCTCCACCGGTAGAACCAAGGCCAGGACCACTCCCATCCCGACCACTAGTCGTGGGAACGTCAACCAGCGGCACAGGGCGTAGACCAGCACCAGGCCAGCCACCATCTGACCCGCCGTCACCTCCAGGGGCCGTTCCCGGGTGAGGGACGCCACCTCCACCACGAACTGGACGGCGAAGGCCGACAGGACAGCAACCAACGTGAACCGACGCCGGTAGGTCACGGCCACGGCCGCCACCAGACCGGTCACCAGCAGGGCCCCGGGCCAGGAGGGCCCACCCAGGGCGACCTCCGCCACCACCGCCACTCCCAGACCGAAGGCCAGCGCCCAGTCCCACCAGAGAGGGCCCCGGCCGTGTGCACCACCTACCGTGGTCTCTCCGACATATCGCGCCATCCAGCGGCCCATGAACCACAACCATAGATCCAAGGTCCGGTTCCCACATCGGCCTTCGGACACTCCTTCGGGGTCGAAAGCACTACTCGACGGGCACCCGGATCCTTCTTTCGGCCCTGGCGGGAATGGACCCGGGGCCGATGCGCGAGACGACCGTCGCGTTGCAGTGTGTTCCCGGTTCCAGTTCGGGAGCCACCGAGGTAGAGCGGCCAACCGGGGCGGGTTCACCGTCAGGGCTCCGGGGAGCCACACGAGGACGGTGACAGCCATGACGCCGAGGGCGACACACCGAGGACGGCGACGGTCGGTGCTCCCCGTCTCCACCTACGCGGTGACCACCGTCCCCTCCGCCGACCCCAGCCCGTTGGGACCCTGGCATGGTGCTCCCCCGGTGACTGAGGTGACCCTGGCCTTCCCGGCCGAAGCCTCGGTTCCGATCGATCCGTACTGCAACTCTCGTCCGGCCCCGCGGAATATCGGGGTGGCTGAGTGACGATTCCCACCACCCATTCCGATCGGCGCCGGCCCGCCCCCGCCTCCCTCCTGCTGGGCCTGGTGTTCGTGATGGCCGTGATCAACGGACCCGTGCTCTACGTCTCCTCCGTGATCGAGGAGGAGGACAACTTCGTGGCCCTGGCCGAGCAGATCTCACGACGACCAGAGGTGAGGCGGGCCGTGGCCAACCAGGTGACTGAGGTGACCTTCACCGCTCTGTCCGCCGATGAGGCCCTGGCCCGCCTACTACCCGAGGAGGCCCGTCCCTTCAGCGTCCCCCTGACCCGTCTGGCGGCGGGGGGAGCGACCGATCTGGCCTTCGATCTGCTCGATACCGAACTGGCCACCGCCGCCCGGGACTCGGCCCTGCGGGAGGTCCACCGCCAGCTCACCTCCGGGGACGAACCCCTGGTCCTGGATCTCAGGGCCGTTCTGGTCCGCATCGGTCGCGAGGTCGGCGGGCCCAGCCTGGGAGCAGGGGTGGCCAAGGCCGTTGCCACATCCGACACCGGCCGGATCACCCTGGCCGAACCCGGCACCCCCCGGGCGGCCCTGGTGGCCGCTGTCGACGCCATACCCGCCCTGGGCGCGGTGATGGCACTGACCACCGTGGGGCTGCTGCTGGGGGCCGTGGCCCTGTCTCAACACCGCCGCCGCACCCTGGTTCATGGCGGTCTGGTTCTGGCCGCCGGGGCCCTGACCTCCACGGTGCTGGTCTCCATCGTGCTCATTGGAGTGATCGGGGGGACCACCGGGGACTCACCGGTGGGAATGGCCGTGGCCGAGGTGCTGGCCGGCGACCTGGCCCGTCAGCAGCGGGGCCCGGTCCTCACCGGATTGGCCCTGGCCCTCATCGGTCTGCTGCTCGGGGACCGCCCCGCCGCCGTGGCCCTGCGCGCCCTCCCCCGCCAGTTGTGGGACTGGAATCCCAACGCCCGCCACGGTCTGGTCACCATCGTCGGTGACAATCCCCCGCTGGCCCGGGTATCGGTGTGGGCGGGGGGCCTGCTCCTGCTATCCCTGTGGCCCTCCCCTGGGATCAGAACCCTGAGCGCGGTCCTCATGCTCACCCTGGCCGGCCAGCTCCTGGTGGAGAGTCTGGCCGCCGCACCCAGCTCCCTGAGAGACCACCGGGTCAGGTTGAACCTGGTCCTGCTGACCGGCATGGGGGTGCTGATGTGGCCCACCTGGTCCCGCCGCTCCCTGACCGTGGCCCTGGTGCTGGGAATCCTCCTGCAGATGGCGGCCGACATCCCGGCCGCCCGTCGCCTGGCCCGCTCGGCCCGACCCAAAGCCATCGGGGGGGTGGTCGGCTCCCGAAGGCGCCGCCTGGTGGGAGCGACGGCGGTGATGCTCACGCTGGCCCTGGGCGCCCTGGCCACCATCTCGTCGAGGGAGGGGGTGGCGGCGACCACCGGATGCAACGGCGAGGTGGAGCTGTGTGACCGACGGGTGGACGAGGTGGTGTTCGCCGGTTCCCACAACGCCATGTCGTCCTCGGACCTCGGTTGGCGACTCGCTCTGCAGACCGGCGACATGGTGGACCAGCTCGACCACGGGGTCAGGGCCCTGCTCATCGACGCCCTCTACTGGAAGTCCCCCCCTCCCGCTTCAACCGGGGGTCCGGCTTCGCCCGACGATCTCTCCGACCCGGCCGCCGCCTCGGTCATTGAGGCCGCGCTCAGCGATGACGTTCCCCGAGCGGGAACCTGGCTGTGCCACGGCTTCTGCGCCCTGGGAGCCACCGACCTCACCTCGGGTCTGGCGGACATCGCCCTGTGGATGAGAGCCCATCCACGCGAGGTGCTCATCATCATCGTGCAGGACGAGATCAGCGAGGCCGACCTGATCGAAGCCTTCGGGGAAAGCGGCCTGGCCGAGCTGGCCTGGTACCACCGACCCGGCGAGCCCTTCCCCACCCTGGGTCAGATGATCCGGGAGGGCCGACCGCTGCTGGTCTACGCCGAGAACTCCGGCTCGCCCGATTCATGGCTCCAGAACGCCTGGGAGACCGCCTTCACCGAGACCCCGTTCACCTTCGCCGTGGAGAGCGACTTCAGCTGCCTACCCAATCGGGGGAATCCCGACAACCCGCTGCTGCTGGTCAACCACTGGGTCACCACCGGAATACCGGTCAGGGAGGCGGCGTCCCGCATCAACGGCCGTGAGGTGCTCCTGGCCCGGGTCTCCGAATGCCTGGAATCCCGGGGCCGGGGTCCCACCGTTCTGGCCACCGACTTCGTGGAGACGGGGGACCTGATCGAGACCGTCAACGAACTCAACGGGGTGGGCGGTACGTCCCCTCCCCTCTGACCTCCTCCACCGCCGGAGGCGAAAGCCCCGCCGTGGCCCGTCCTCGCACGACCGGGCCACGGCCCCGATTCTCACACCGGACCAAACACCACAGGAGCGACACCGTGGAGACGAACACCCGATCCGAAATGACCCGAACCCCGACCGTGGCCCACCTGCGGCACCGGGCCGAGGTGCCCATGCTGATGCTGGCCGGTCTACTCACCGCGGCCGGGATGGTGGTGGCCGTGGTGGTGGGGGCCACCGGAGCCCAGGTTCCGGGCTGGGCTCAGGCGGCTGTCCTGGGGATCGTGGGGACCGGGTTGGCCGCCCTCGTCCTTATCCGGTTCAACTACTGGCGTCAGATCGCCAACAGTGTGGAGATCACCGGTCGCCAATTCCCCGAGATCCACCAGATCTACCAGGAGCTGCTGGACCAGATGGAGCTGGACCCCTCACCACGCCTCTACGTGGGGAACGGAAACGGGGTGCTCAACGCCTACGCCGCCAAGTGCCAGGTCCGAAGGTCCTACGTGGTGATCTTCAGCGACCTCGTGGACGTGGCCTACGAGCTGGGAGACTTCAACGCCGTGCGCTTCGTACTGGCCCACGAGCTGGGCCACATCAAGTGCGGCCACGTGGATCTGTGGCGCCTGGCCATCAGCGCCGTGCCCCGGGTCCTGTTCCTGAACCGGAGCCTCGTGAGAGCCCAGGAGTACACCGCCGACCGGTGCGCCGCCTACTACGCCCCCGAGGGGGCCATGGGTCTGATGGTGCTCTTCGCCGGTAAGAGGCTCTACCCCAGGGTCAACCCCGACGCCTATTTCGACTCTGTCCAGAATCACAGGGACGGCTTCTGGCTACGGGCCGCCAACTTCTGGTCCAATCATGCCGTGGGCTTCCGACGTATGGAACCCCTGCGCCGTCTGGCCGCCGAGGGCTGGGACGTCCACGGCAAGATGCTGTGACCCCTCCGGGGAGGGGCTCGTTCCCATCCGCCGGGGCCGGACGTGACCGAGATCACCCCGCCCGCCCCCGGACTCGTTTCCAACCCCGGTTCCCGACCGCTAGGATTAGCCAGCTCAGGCGCCTCTAGCTCAATTGGCAGAGCAACGGACTCTTAATCCGCAGGTTCCGGGTTCGAGTCCCGGGGGGCGTACCACCCGAGACCCCAGGTAGCCCGCCCCCACGGCGGAGCCTGGGGTCTCGCCGTTGTGGGCGTCAGTGGCGGTTTGGTCACACGGTGGTCACATGAAATCCGTCCCCACGCCCCTCCGTCTGCGGCGACTTCGAATCGAACGGTTCGTCCGGCCACGGTCGGGGTCAGCGCAACTCGGGGTTGGCTGCACCCGAGCTGGAAGTCGCGCTCCGCCTCGCGCTCGAGTGCCGCTTGCCTGGACACCGTCAGCGAGCGGACAACGTCGGCTGGCCATCTACGCACTCCGAGGGGCTCGCTCTTGTCGTCACGCCATGAGTTGAGCTGGTCCATCTGGCGCTGGATCCGATCGGACTCATTGCCCACCCCTGTCCCACCGACCA
>JALSTE010000499.1 GCA_026983855.1 Acidimicrobiia bacterium | reverse complement strand
CTCGGTCCTGGCTGTGGTCCTGCTTCTGGCCGTGGTCGTCGCCAGCACCTACCACCTTTCCTACTACCGTGTCTCCCCCGGTTCGGTCAACCCCCTGGACAACCAGATAACCGTGTCGGGTACGCCGGAGTTCATACCCGACGGCGAGGTGTACTTCACGACCGTCAGCCTCCTCGGTGAGGTGACGGTGCTGGAGGCGGTGGGGGCGTGGATGGATCCCGCCGTCGACCTGGTGTCGACCGACGAGATCCTCGGGGGCCGGAGTCCCGACGAGAACCGGCAGGTGAACCTCCAGGCCATGAGCGACTCCCAGGAGGTGGCCAAGAGGGTGGCCCTGGAGCAACTCGGTTTCGACGTGATCCAGTCCAACGGTGTCATCGTGGCCGAGCTCGAGGACGGCACCCCGGCGGCGGAGGTTCTCGACGTGGGCGACACGGTGGCCGCCGTGGACGGCGAGCAGATCGAGACCTGGCAGCAGATGGTGGACCTGATTCACTCCCACCAACCCGGTGACGTCATCGAGCTGACCGTTCGTCGTCGGAGCCTGAACGCCGACGGACAGCCGGTTCCCCCCTCCCCGGACGCCCCCACGGAGGACGTGAAGGTGACCCTGGCCGATCGCGACGGAGTCGCCTTCCTGGGGATGGCCGGCTTTGAGGATCTGACGCCGCTCCCGCTGCCCTTCGACATCGAGATCGACACGGCCAACGTGGGTGGGCCCTCGGCCGGGTTGGCGTTGACCCTGGCCGTGCTGGACGTGCTGACCCCGGGGGAGCTGACCGGGGGCCTCCAGGTGGCCACGACCGGAACCATCGACCCGACCGGTCGGGTGGGCAACATCGGGGGGATCGAGCAGAAGGCCCACGCGGTCAGAAGGGCCGGGGTGGACCTGTTCATCGTTCCGACCGATCACGTGGAGGCGGCCCGAAAGGTCCTGGGCGACGAGGTGGAGGTGGCCGGGGTGGACAATCTCCAGGATGCCCTCGACGTACTGGCCGCCCACGGTGGCAACGCCCACGAACTGGCCATGCCGGAGGCGTCGAAGCCGGCGGCGTGAGTCCCGGGGGCCCTGAGGGTCCTCAGGGCATGGAGCGATCCGCCCCGGTGGCGGGGCGGAATTCCGGCCGGGGTGCGCCGGAGAGGCCATCAGCGGTCGTACTCTGATTCGGTATGGCGAACCGACCCACCGAACGCGCCTCGGAGATGACCCCCGAAAAGATTGCCGGCCAGGAGTTCGCGCACAGTTTCCGGGGCTACGACGTAAGTGATGTCAGAGGGTTCCTCGCCCGGGTGGCGGGCGAGGTGCGAAGGGTCGAGGAGGCCCTGGGTCGGGCCCGGGCCGAACTGGCCGAGGCGTCTGACCGACCCCCTCCGGGCATCGAGGACCTCAGTCGCGATCAACTCAACCAGTTGCTCGGTGAGGAGGCGGCCCGGGTACTGCGGACCGCCGACGACGCCGCCCGGGACATCCGGACCCGGGCCGAGGACAACGTGGAGAGGATGCTCCACGAGGCCCAGGCGGAGGCCAGGGAGATCCGGGCCGAGGCCGAGAGGATCCGGGAGGAGGCCCGGGCCGAGGCCGACAGTCGAATCTCCGAGGCCGAGGAGATCGTGGCCACCCGTCTGGCCGAGGCTGACGCCGAGGCCCTGCGCCGTCGGGAGGCGGTGGTGGAGGACGGTCGGGCCATGCTGGCCGAGGCCCGGGCGGCCCGGGAGCGCATGCTGGTCGACCTGGCCGAGAGGCGCCGTGACTCGCGTCGAGAGCTCTATCAACTGAGGGCCGGGATCGAGCAGCTACGGGAGTCCTACGATGAGCTGAGGTCGATGCTGGACCGGTCGGTGGTGGTGGTGGACACGGCCGAGGAGGACGCTCGTCGGGCGGCGGGATACGCGGCCGAACGGTTCGACCGCGACGACATGACCGACGACAGGGCCGAACTCGGCCGTGAACTGGGCCTGGAATCGGAGCCCTCCCCGCCGTCACCCCCTCAGGTGATCCAGCCCTCATCGCGAACCGAGATGGAGGAGGGCGAACCCGAGGCCGCGGGCCGGGGGTCCGGTGGGGCGGAAGCGGTGGGATGGACCACGGCGGAACTCCAGGAGGGCGCGGCCGAACACCAAGCCGAGGCCGCTGAGGCCGGATCTGAACCGGCTCCCGCCGAGGCCACCGGGGTCACCATCCCGGAGTTGGGCATCACCGGGACCATCGGGAGTGATGAGCACGCCGCCGGGCC
>JALSTE010000498.1 GCA_026983855.1 Acidimicrobiia bacterium | reverse complement strand
CCGCCGACGGCGCGACGCCGAACACTGCCCGGCCTTCGGTGTGGAGCTGCGCAACCGCCGGTTGGAGCGCGGTGGTCTTGCCGGTGCCGGCCGGACCGACGACGAGGACGAGGTGTGCATCGCCTGCGACCGCGGCTGCGGTCTCGGCCTGGGGCACGGTCAACTCGACGGTTGCTCGTGCCGGTGCGTCTGGTGAGTCGATGCTGTCGTGGCTCATGCGCCGCTCGGCCCACGCCATCAGCCGTTCTTCCTGGGCGAGGATCTCCGGTGTGGTGATGGCCCGATCAGCAGCGGACTCGGTGACCGGACGCCCGTCACGTCGCAGCACGACACCGTCGGGAATCGGCCGTGAGATGTCGACGCAGTGCTGTGCGACTACGCGGTCGGTGAGCCGGTCGAGCAGCCCCGGGATCGAGGCAGGTTCGAGGCCCAGGTCCGAGGGAAGCACCGCCGCGAGTTCACGGGCGATCTCAGCGGGCCGCCAGCTCGACTGGTTCTCGGTCAACGCACCAAGCGCGTCTTCGATCATGTGCTGCTCTCGGCGAGCGGTCAGGTTTCGCGGACGAAGCCCGCTGATCGCTTCGTCGACGATGTCGTAGGGCACCAGCCCAAGGCCCTCGATTCGCTCGCTCCAAGCTGCGTGAAGGTCGTCGGAGTCGACGCCGTGGGTCTTCGGTGGGCGGGAGTCGATGACGGCTTCTCGTTCGAGGCGCCACCGCTCCCTCGGGGTCGGGTCTCGCTCGAACGTGTCGATGAACCGGTCCAGCTTCTCGTCGGTGCGTCGGGCGATGTCGAGGGTTCGGGAGGAGAACTCCTCCAACACGATGTTGTCGATGTGAGCTATCTCTGCGATGCCATTCACGACGGGCTGCCATGTCACGCCAAGCCGAGAGGTCATCTCCGATCGAAGGGTTGAGTGGTAGACCGCTGACAGCGTCCGCTGGTCCATCTTCAGCGTCCGGGCGTCCAGGGCGAGCCACCGCCCATCGGGCGACAGGACCCGGTTGGCGATCACCAGGTGGGTGTGGATCTGGGGGTCGAGAGCGCGTGAAGTGTGCTGCCGAAACGTCGCGGCGACGATCCCCTGGGCATCGACGACAGCGACCTCGCCATTGATCCGGAAACGGGTGTGTGCGTGATCCTCGATCCACCGCAGCTGCGCCGCGACCGCTACGTCGTGCGCTCCAAGCACCTCCATGCGGATGTAGTCGTCGCCGAGAGCGAACATCGTCGACACCGACTTCGGTGCCGAGCTGGTCACATCGAACCCACGGACCGAGTTCTCGCCGAACGAGCGCCCCAGGGTCGCCCCACCCGAGCACGGCCGCACCCCGGCCATCACGTCCAGGAAGTCCTCATCCACGACATGGCCGTTCAGCCCGAGTCGCTCGGCGCCCATGCCGTGCCAACGCCCCGGAGGTTCGTCGCTGTCGAGGTAGTACGACGGCAACGCCTCCACGTAGTAGGCGCCAGCTTCGGCGCCCTTCAGGGTCGTCACTCGCGACGTCACGACCACCTCCGAAGGCGGGCTCGCCATCTCGCGGCACAAGCTGTGCACTCGTCTGTCGCTCTTGGTGTTGGCGGTGGATAGGTGGGTGGGAGATGCATGGCTGTCGACTCAGGTCGGTGTGCTGGCGCCGTGCGCGGTGCTCGGAGCGCTGTTGTCGCTGGAGTGCGCGTCGAAGGCAGGGCGAGTGGCAGGTGGACGCGTAGGCGTATGGCCGCGTGTTCGGCGTGGGGCGGCGGCGAGCGAGGTCATAGGTCCTCGATGTGCGCCGAGGCGAGCCACGCGTCTATCCGATCCGGGTCGAACCGGATGAACTTGCCGATCTTGTAGAACGGCACACGCCGTTCGGCGACGAGGCGGCGCACGAAGCGCTCAGTCACACCGAGTCGGTGCGCCAGCGCGGCGACATCCCACAGCGTTCGTGGGGTCTTGGTGTCTGTCCTTGTCCCTTCCATGCCTATACCTGTGGCCCGCCGAGATCGGCGATTGGGACACGGCAGTACAAACTTCTCTTCGTCGGGGGCCTGCTCACGGCGCTCGGCAGGGCTTCGCGCTCAACGCCCGTCACAGGTTGCCGATACGATCTAGTATCAGTCTTGGTTTCACTTTTGGTTTCAAGGAGCTCAGTGAACGATCGCCACCAACGTCCCCCGTTTCCGAACCCCCCGCTCGCATTGACGGTGCTGGAGATCCGGTACCCAGAGATGTCCGAAGGGATTGGACGAAGAGCGCAGCAACACATGCGGGATGCTCTGCAGACGTGGTTGCCGCTCATCGAGAACATCACGGAGGATCAAGTTGAGTTGGCGATCGGAGCGCCGATGCCGGCATCAGTTCAGCGACGAACCTTTCCCCGGTTCGTTACGCGGGACCGCACAACGGCTCTCGTCGTCAAGGAGGGCGCGCTGGTGCTGGAAACGACCACGTACGAAGGCTGGGAAGAGAACTTCCGTCCGATGATTGCCGAGGTTGTCCGTGCACTTGAGGAGGTCAGCCCGCCAGATGGTGTCCTACGGATCGGGTTGCGCTACATCGACGAGATCCGAGTTCCGGGCATCGCGGAGGTTCCAGGCGATTGGCGCGGGTACATCGACGCCCATTTGCTCGCTGCGGCCAATCCAGACTTCATTCCGGCCAGCCTTCAGCCAGCGGTCTGGCAAGGGCTCGTCCAGTACAAGACGACGAGCGATTCGACCCTGACCGTTCGCTACGGACCACAGAATGGTCACGCGGTCAACCCGAAGGGTGCAACGCGTAGGAAGAACCCACCGGATGCTGGCCCGTTCTTCTTGCTCGACTCAGATTCGTTCTGGCAAGCAGAGGACGAGGTGCCAGAGTTCGGAGCCGACTCGATCATGGAGCGTTGCGACAAGCTGCATGGCCCGACTCGCGAGTTCTTTCGAATCGCTGTGACCGACAAACTACGCAATGAAGTATTCGAAGTGGACGGAGGAACGCAGAAGTGAGCACGACGGAAGCCCTTGGATCGCCGACCGGTACCTCTGTTGGCCTGGGAGAGACGGTCGAGAGCCCGACGCGGACCATCGCCGACCTGGTTGACCAGGCGGGACTCCTCAAGAACCGGACGAGGATCCTCGTCGCAGATTCGAACGAAGTCCACCAGTCCACCGAGGACTTGCACATTGATTTCTTGAGTCGACTCCATCGGACCCTGTCACTCGAGCGTACGAAGGAGAGCCTCTCGGGGCTGTTGGATGAGCTGAGCGACCTGGGCTTCTCGTGGCGCGAGATCGCCCGTGTGTCAGGTGTGTCAGTTCCGGCGGTGCGCAAGTGGCGCAATGGAGAGCCGGCCACCGGGGAGAACAGAAAACGCGTCTCAATGGTCGCAGCGCTCTGTGAACTGGCTCGAAACCAGTATCTGATCGATGACGTAGCAAGCTGGATGGAAGCTCCGCTTCATCCGGGCGCACCGGTGACGGTCCTCGATCTTGTGGCCGACGATCGATTCGATCTCGCTCTGCAACTGGCCAGTGAGCAGGGCACCGACCCGGAACGCGTTCTCGATCAGTTCGATCCGGAGTGGCGAGAGCGCTACACATCTTCTGTCGAGGTGTTCACTGCGCCGGATGGTCTCCCCGGAGTCCGGCTCACTGAGGGATCCACTTGACCGAGGACGCTCTGGAGAGTCCGAGTTCTGCAGATGAGCTGTACCTTGCGGCTTCGGCCGACGAGGTTGAGGCAGCGCGCCCGGTGATGACCGGTGATGTGTTCAGTGAAGTCGAGATTCCAGGCACTGACGGCATCGGGCTCGGGATAGTGCTGACGCACCCTTGCTCGATGCGCGTCGACGGAGTCAACCTTGCGGATCGCCTGCTCATGGCACGAGTCGCTACGTCAACGGACGTGCCGTTGAAGAAGTGGGCAACCGGACACTTCAAGGTCATGCCCCTACCTGGATTGCTCGGAGCGCACCATTCGGCGTCATTCGATGAGATCGGCCTTGTCGGTTCGGGCGTACTCGCTGCGTCCGAACGGGTCGCGTGCTTGACACCGTTTGGCATCAACCTCCTTCAGCAGCGGTTCGTCTGGCATCTCACACGGTTCTTGGCGCCGACCCATCTTCTGGGAGAAGCAGCGGAGGCAGTCTTTGAAGAGGCAGACCTCTGCGAGGAGTGGGTCGCATCGTCGATCGAAGCTGGAACTGATTCGGGTGAGGCGGCGAAGTCGTTCCACGATTGGATCCGAGGGACGGATGAATCGGGCGCAGTGCGTCAGGCGTTGCTGGCGGAACCTCAGCGACGTGCCGGTCTCCGACGAGAGATGCGAAAGCTGCTCTAGCGGCACGGTCAGGGCCACTATTCGTACCGGCCTCGGCTAGCGGCGTTGCGAGCGACTGCGTCGCCGAGGTCAGTGTTGACGACCCAGCAACTGAAAGCCCAGTCTGCCCACTCCTTGGCGCCAGCGGACGCCGATTCGACTCGAGCTTTGACGGCGGACAGCGGCTCCTCGATGTGCTCGACCGGCGCAACGCGCCCTGGTGGTCCCCCGTCGAGAACCTCGATCTCGGCGGGTGTCAGTTCGACCCTGTTGCTCGCGTCGGCTCCCGGCTCGATCATCCGCGCGTCGCTCCGTTCAGGTCTCCTTTCATGCGCCGCTCGATGCCGTCAGCGATCTCGCTGTCTCGTCGTGCGGAGGCCTTGAGGTAGCGCAGTGAAGCATCAGACGAGGGATGGCCCATGCGAGCCATGATCTCGCGGAGTGAGGCGCCGGCTGTCGCCGCCGACGTGCCGGCGAGGTGACGGAGGTCGTGGAATCGGGTCGTCTCGGGGAGCCCGGCTTGTTTGAGCGCTCGTTTCCAGGATGCTGCGAAGTAAGTGTTGAGGAGCGGACTGCCCTTGATCGAGGTGAAGACGAACGCGTCGGGTCCGTCGTCGGCGTAGCTGTCGAGATGACCTGCGAGGATCTGGGTGGCGCTCACCGGAATCGTGACCGTTCGGTGCGCTGCCGCCGACTTTGGTGGCCCGAGGCTCGGACCCTTGCCTCGGATGAACATGAGCGCCTGCTCGACTCGCAACGTGCGCTCGTCGAGGTCTACGTGTCGACGGGTGAGGCCGGTCAGCTCCCCGAATCGGAGTCCCGAGGTTGCCCCGACCCAGACCAGCGCGCTGAACCTTGGATGGATCGCCTCGGCGATGCGCTGGACGTCGTCCCAGTCGAGCTCGGGCCGCTCGGCTGATCGTTCGGTAGCAGCGCCCTTGATGTGGACCGGGTTGGTCCGGAGGAGTCCATCGTCGACAGCGGTGTCCATCATCGTCCGGAAGAGCCGGTAGATCTTCGCCACGGTGTTCGGATGTTTGCCGGACTTCGCCAGTCGGCCATGCCATGAGCGAACCGCCGAGGGTGTGATCTTGCGCAGCTCGACCGCCTCGAACTCAGCGAGGATGTGGGCGAGCTGTGAGGCATAGGTGTCCCGCGTCCGTGGGCGGAGATCACGGGCCTCGAGCCAGCGGGCGGCGAGCATGCCGAAGCGTTCCCGGCCGCTCGATGGGTCGATATGGCGGCCGCCGAGGATGTCGGTCTCCATCGTTGCCAGCCATGCCCGCGCATCGGCCTTCGTGGCGAAGGTCGTGTCAGCAGGGACCTACTTCCCGAGGTTGAAGTAGCGCGCCTGATAGCGCCCGCTCTTGAGTTTGCGGATGTTGCCTAACGGCCTGCTGCTCCCGATACGTGCCTGCTGGTGCCCGATGTTCTCGGCACACTGTCGGCACGAAACTGGGTGGCAATCCAGCGCCAGAGCCTCAGTAGGGCTGCTGACCTGGTGGTTTACAGAGAGCGGGTGACGGGAATCGAACCCGCGTTATCAGCTTGGGAAGCTGATGTTCTACCATTGAACTACACCCGCAGGGTGGTGAACGGGCCACCCTCACCGGAAGCCGGTGGGTGTGGCCGGGGGCCAGTGTAGCCGCCCGTAGGGGTGGGCTCTCAAGGCGGGCGTCCCCGGCGGGCTTCGCGGCCGTGGGTGGCCCGGGGCTAGCATCCCGTGGTCATGATTCTCTCCGACCGCACCATCAGGGAACGCCTGGCGGAAGGCTCCATAGTCCTGGATCCGTTCGACGATTCCTGCGTGCAGCCCTCCTCGGTGGATGTGCACCTCGACCGTGAGTTCCTGGTGTTCCGGAATCACACCCGGGGCATCATCGACGTGAAGACCGACATGTCCGACCTCAACGAGAAGGTCGTGATCTCCGGGGACGAGGCGTTCATCCTCCATCCCGGGGAGTTCGTCCTGGGCTCCACGTCTGAGCGGATCGGGCTCCCCTCTGATCTGGTGGGTCGCATCGAGGGCAAGTCGTCCCTGGCCCGTCTGGGGCTGCTCATCCACTCCACCGCCGGGTTCATCGACGCCGGATTCGACGGGTACATCACCCTGGAGCTGTCGAACACCGCCAACCTGCCCATCACCCTCTACCCGGGCATGAAGATCGGCCAGATCAGCTTCATGATGATGACCACCCCCGCCGACGTGCCCTACGGGGCCGACAGCCTGGGTTCGAAGTACAAGGGGCAGAGGGGCCCCACCCCCAGTCGCTACCACGAGAACTTCTGAACCGGGAAGCGGTGGGGGCCAGCGGGGACGAGGTCAGTCGTCGGAGCGGTTCTTCTCCTCGGCCAGGGCGGCGGCCTGCCCCTTCCAGTTCTCGCGGTCGATGCGGTCGGGGAAGTGCTGTTCCTCCTCGAGGGCGTCGATCTGGTCCTGGGTGAGGGCGGCGATCTGCTCGAAGGTTGTTATCCCCTTCGTGTGCAGCCAGGTCTCCAGAACCGGCCCTATTCCCTTGATCCGCTTGAGGTCGTCGGGCTGGCCAGCGGTCTCCCCGACCGCGGTCGCCGTCGCCTCCTCCGCCCCGGCGGCGGCCTCGGTGACCGGGGGTTCCCCGGCGGTGCGGGTGGCGATGGCCACGGCCACACCGGCGTCGGGGGTGTCCCGGGCCTCGGTGTCGAAGTAGAGCAGGTCGGCGGGGGAGGGGATGGGGCCGGACTCGGCGGTCTCGATGGCGTCGAGGAGGTGGATGGAGATGTCGGCCACCCGGACCTGATCCTCCTCAACCCCCTGGGCCTTCACCCCGTCGTCCAGCATGATGTAGCAGAAGGGGCAGGCGGTGGCGACCCGGGTGGCTCCGGTGGCGAGAAGCTCCTGGGCCCGGTCATCGTTGATCTTCTTGCCGGTGGTCTCCTCCATCCACATGCGGGCCCCGCCGGCGCCACAGCACATGCCCTTGGTGCCGTTGCGGGGGGCCTCGACGATCTCCACCCCGGCCAGGGAGCCGATCACCTTGCGGGGGGCCATGTAGATGTCGTTGTGGCGGCCCAGGTAGCAGGAGTCGTGGTAGACGACCCGCTCGTCGAGGCGGGCCCCCTCGAGGTCCAGACGACCCGACTCGATCAGCTCCTCCAGGAAGGCGCTGTGGTGGATCACCTCGTAGTGCCCCTCCAGCTGGGGGTACTCGTTGCCCAGGGTGTTGAAGCAGTGAGGGCACTGGGTGATGATCTTCTTGACCCCCATCGAGTTCATGGTCTCGATGTTCTGCATGGCCAGCATCTGGAACAGGTACTCGTTGCCCGAACGGCGGGCGGAGTCGCCGGTGCACATCTCGGAGGGCCCGAGGATGGCGAAGTCCACCCCGGCCCTCTGCAGGAGCTTGGCGGTGGCGGCCGAGACCTTCTGGTTCTTGTCGTCGAAGGAACCGGCGCAACCGACCCAGTAGAGGTACTCGTGGTCGAAGGGATCGGAGGGTTCGACGATCTCCACCCCGGGGACCTTCTCGGCCCAGTCGCCGCGGTCGGCGTTGTTGAGGTTCCAGGGGTTGGCGTTGTTCTCCATTCCCCGGTAGGCGTTGCCCAGCTCGGCGGGGAAGTCCGACTCCATCAGCGACAGGTAGCGCCTCATGTCGAGGATCTTGTCGAGGATCTCGATGTTCACCGGGCAGATCTCGTCGCAGGCCCGACAGGTCGTGCAGGACCACAGCTCCTCGCTGGTCACCCGCTCGAACACGTTGTCGGCGGTGATCGTGATCTCCGAGTCCATGGACAGGGGTGGACTGACCTGGGCGTGGGGGGCGGTGACCGCCATGACCTCTCCCACCTTGAGCACGATCTCCCGGGGGTCCAGGGGCTTTCCGGTGGCGTGGGCGGGACAGACGCTGGTGCAGCGGCCGCACATGGTGCAGGCGTCGGTGTCGAGGAGCTGCTTCCAGGTGAAGTCCTCGATGGTGGAGGCCCCGAAGGTCTCCAACTCGGTCTCCATGAGGTTGGGCATGGCCCTCATGGCCCCCTTGGGACGCTCACGGTCCCTCAGGTACATGTTCAGTGGCGAGGTGAACATGTGACGGAGCATGGTGATCGGAATCAGCAGCAGGAAGGCCACGAACACCAGCACGTGGGAGGTCCACATGGCCTGATGCCACCCGGCCAGGGAGCCGCCATTGTCCACCAGGGCCGAGAGGGGGTAGCCCACGAACGACCACTTCTCGAAGCTGGGTCGTCCGGCCAGGGCGATGCGGAACATCTCGGTGACGAAGCCGGTGACACCGATGGCCAGCATCACGGCCAGGATCACCGCGTGCTCGGGCTTGGTCTTGATGCGGATGCGGTAGGGGCGCTGGACGTAGCGGCGGACGATGGCCCACACCACCCCGCCCAGGAACATCAACCCGGCGGCGTCGCCCACGGCGGAGAACCCCTGATAGACCCCGCCGTGGAGGAACTTGAGGCTCCCGGGGAGTTGGTGATCGACCTCGAGGGTGGTGGTGACTCCCAGCAGGATCAGGAAGCCGAAGTAGATCATGGAGTGCATGAGCCCGGCGGCGGGATCCCTCAGCAGGGTCCTCATCTGGACCCCGGCCCGGTAGTCGTGCAGGCGGCGTCTGATGTTCCGTGCCGTGGTCGGCCTGCGGTCGGGTTGACCCCGTTCCCAGTTCCGCACCCGTTGGGCGAAGGACCAGGCTCCGTACACCAGGACCATAGGGATGATCGTGTAGAAGACCACCACCATGGGATCGGGTATGTTGCCGAACACCTCGCGGTGGATGGGGGAGTCGGTCTCGAATCCGAACACCCCGGCCGCCACCCCGGACAGGACGGTGACCACGGCTACGGCCAGGCCGAGGCCCAGAACGAGCTTATGAGGCTTCAGTCTGCGGTTTGTCACGGCTCAGACGGTAGTTGAGGCCGCCTCACGGTGAGGAATTTCCCACCCTGGTACCGGTTGTGGCGGGGGAACGGGGGCGGAAACGATCGCGGCCCTGCGGTCTCCTCCCGGCACCGGTGCCGGCGGCCCTCAGCCGTAGATCTTGCGATCCAGGTCCCGAACCCGTGACGCCAGGGAGGACAACAGCTTGAGGGAGAGGGCCGGGGTCTCCGTGAGCAGCCCCTTGAACTCCCGTGAGGTGAGGTGGAGCAGTTTCATGTCGGTGGTGGCCTCGACGTAGGCCGTGCGCGGGCCGTGATCGAGCAGGCTCAGCTCACCGATGGCGTCACCGGGCCCGACGGTGGCGATCTTGCGGCCGCCCCGCCGGACCACCGCCTCCCCCTCGAGGATCACGTAGGCGTCCTGACCCACCTCTCCCTGTTCCATGAGCACGGTGCCGGCGGGAACCTCGATCTCGTCGGAGGCCCGGGCGATGTGCTGGAGTTCCTTCTTGGAACAGCCGGAGAAGAGCTCCAGCTCCGAGAGGCGGGAGATGTGTTCGGCGCGTGACATGGCCCGAGCATAGGGCCCGGGCCGCGGTCGGTGCCGGTTGGGGGTGGTGGGCGAACAGCGGGTGGTGGGTCAGCGGGCCTGGTTCGCCACCGCCTCGGCCGCGGCCCGGACCGCCTCGGGGTCCCCCAGGTAGCGGGAGTCCAGGGGTACGTCCTCCGCCGGCATCATGTCGTCCCCCAGCTCGTAGCGGAGGGGTATGCCGGTGGGGATGTTCACGTCGGCGATGTCGTCATCGGAGATGCGGTCGAGGTGTTTGACCAGGGCCCGCAGGGAGTTGCCATGGGCCGCCACCAGCACCACCGCACCGGTCCGGAGGTCGGGAACGATGGCGTCGTACCAGTAGGGGAGCATGCGTTCCACCACGTCCCTGAGGCACTCGGTGCGGGGGATGACCTCGGGGGCCAGCATGGCGTAGCGGGGATCGGTGGAGGGATCGAACTCGTGACCGGGTGTCATGGGTGGAGGAGGGGTGGCGTAGCCCCGGCGCCAGGCGTGCAACTGGGCCTCACCGTGGATCTCGCGGGTCCGCTTCTTGTCCAGACCGGTGAGGTCGCCGTAGTGGCGTTCGTTGAGCCTCCAGTGACGCCGGACGGGGATCCAGAGCCGGTTCACGGGGGCGAGGGCCAACTGGGCGGTGCGGATGGCCCGGGTCAGCACCGAGGTGTGGAGGATGTCGGGGAGGACCCCGGCTGCGGCCAGGGTCGGTCCGGCGGCCCGGGCCTCGGCCTCG
>JALSTE010000497.1 GCA_026983855.1 Acidimicrobiia bacterium | reverse complement strand
CAGCACCCGCCCGACCAGATCGTCGTACACCTCCACGAACTCCCGGAAGCCGAGGGTGTCGGCGTTCTTCACGCAGGGCACCAGCAGGGAGCGGCCACCATCCCGCTTGCGGACGTCGACGGCCAGTCCCAGGCCGACGTGCTCGTTGCGGATGACGCGCGGTGATCCGTCGGGCCCGGTGACGAACACGTTGCCCATGGCGGGAACGGCCTCGACCGCCTTCACGACGGCGTAGGCGATGATGTGGGTGAAGGAGACCTTGCCCCCCCGGGTGCGACCCAGGTAGCCGTTGATCACCCTGCGGTTCACCTCCAGCAGCCGGGCCGGGATCTGCCGGTAGCTGGTGGCGGTGGGGACCGAGAGGCTGGCCTCCATGTTCTCCACGATGCGGGCCGCCACCCCCCTCAGGGGCTCCCCGGGGGGTTCGGGTGCTGACCCGGCCGGCCCCGGGCCTGCCGGGGTGGGAACCTCCGGGCCTGACCCCGACGGCCCCGGGCGTGCCGTGGTCGAAGCCTCGGATTCGATGGCGACCGACCGCGCGACGGAGGCGGCGGAGACCTCAGATCCGGGTTCCGAGCCCCCCGAACCCACCGACCCCACTGGAGATCCGGTGGGGGTCTCGAAGGGAGGATGGTGTTCGAAGTAGGCCCGCCAGGACTCGTCCACCGCCCCGGGGTTGGCCTGGTAGAGGTCGTACATCTCCTCCACCAGCCAGGAGTTGGGTCCGAGCTGGGCGTCCTCTGAGGTCACGGCCCCGATGGTAGCCACCGGGGCCGTGACGAGGACGACCGAGATCGGTGGCCACGCCGGTAGCTTGGCCCCCATGAGCTCCGAATTCATCTACACCATGCGCAGGGTCAGCCGGTTCTATCCGCCCGACCGCGAGATCCTCAAGGACGTGACCCTGGCGTTCTACCCCGGGGCCAAGATCGGTGTGATCGGCCACAACGGCTCGGGCAAGTCCTCGGTTCTGCGCATCATGGCCGGGCTGGACGACGGCTACACCGGTGAGGCCCGCCTCTCCCCCGGCTACTCGGTGGGCCTGTTGGAGCAGGAGCCCCGGTTGGATCCCGACAAGGACGTGGCGGGCAACGTCATGGACGGGGTGGCCGAGATCCACGAACTCATCGAGCGCTACAACGCGGTCATGGCCAAGTGGGCCGATCCCGACGCCGACTTCGAGGCGGTGGGGGCCGAACAGGCCCAGCTGGAGGATCGCATCAACGCCACCAACGCCTGGGACCTCGAGCGCCAGGTGGAGATCGCCATGGACGCCCTGCGCCTGCCCCCCGGCGACGCCGACGTGACCACCCTCTCCGGTGGTGAGCGCCGGCGGGTGGCCCTGTGCCGGCTGCTGCTCTCCCACCCCGATCTGTTGCTGCTGGACGAGCCCACCAACCACCTCGACGCCGAGTCCGTGGCCTGGTTGGAGAGATTCCTCAAGGACTACGACGGCACGGTCATCGCCGTCACCCACGACCGCTACTTCCTCGACAACGTCGCCGGATGGATCCTGGAGCTGGATCACGGCCACGCCTATCCCTTCGAGGGCAACTACTCGGGGTGGCTGGAGCAGAAGCAGCGACGCCTGGCCCAGGAGGAGAAGCACGCCTCGGCCCGTCAACGGACCCTGGCCCAGGAACTCGAGTGGGTGAGGCTGAACCCGAAGGGGCGACGCACCAAGAGCAAGGCCCGTCTGGCGGCCTACGACGAACTCCTGGCCGCATCCAAGGCCGATCGGGACCACCGACAGGCTCTGGAGATCCAGATCCCCGTCACCCGCCGTCTCGGGGATCAGGTGATCGACGCCGATCACGTCCGCAAGGGATTCGACGACCGTCTCCTGATCGAGGACCTGTCGTTCATACTGCCCCCGGCGGGGATCGTCGGGGTCATCGGTCCCAACGGGGCCGGCAAGACCACCTTGTTCCGGATGATCACCGGGGGGGACTCCCCCGATGAGGGTGAGATCACGGTCGGATCCACCGTGGACCTGGCCTACGTGGACCAGAGTCGGGACTCCCTGGATCCCAGCCGCACCGTCTACCAGGAGATCACCGGGGGTCACGACACCCTCCGGGTGGGGGACCGCGAGGTGAACGGGCGGGCCTACGTGGCCTCGTTCAACTTCAAGGGGGCCGATCAGCAGAAGTTGGTGGGCGACCTCTCCGGAGGGGAGAGGAACCGGGTCCACCTGGCCAAGGTCCTCACCCGGGGGGGCAACGTCCTGCTCCTGGACGAGCCCACCAACGACCTCGACGTGGACACCCTGAGGGCCCTCGAGGAGGCCCTGTTGGCGTTCCCCGGTTGCGCGGTGGTGATCAGTCACGACCGGTGGTTCCTGGACCGGGTGGCCACCCACGTTCTGGCCTTTGAGGGGGACTCCCAGGTGCGTTGGTTCGAGGGCAACTTCAGCGAGTACGAGGAGTTCCGCCACCGCGAGCTCGGGGCCGAGGCCGATCAGCCCCACCGCATCCACTACAAGCCCCTGGTGAGGCCCTGACCCCGAGGCGGTTGCCAGGGAAATTCCGGTGGTCATGATCGCGCGCAGAGCGCGAAAAAGGCCTGGTCACGGGCACTTTCGCGCGGTTCGCGCGAGATTCACGCGCGGATCGCGCGAGCATCACCCACTTCCGTGACCACATTTACTAGCGTGCCCGGAGATCGAGTTGAGGAGATCCCCCCGGGGACGACAGGAGCGCCATGACCTCCAGGAGCACCAAGACCAAGAAGTCCGGACGCGGGTCCGGGGCCACCAAGACCGCGTCCACCAAGACCCGGGCGGCCAAGGCCGGGGCCACCAAGACCCGATCCAGCAAGGCCGGAGCCGCGAAAACCGTGTGGCAGAGCCGGGCGGTCATAAGGTCGATCGACGCCGGGAACTCCGCCTACTGCGCCCACTGCGACGAACTCATCAAGTTCCGGGCCAAGGTCAGGGCCCAGCAGGTGATCTGCAACGTGTACGTGAAGGGTAAGTGGGACCGGGTGGAGCACTACCACCTGGAGTGCTACACCCTGGCCGACTCCCCCTTCGGGATTCCCCCCGAGGACTGAGCCCCCGCCTGCTCGGGGCCGGCAGAGCTTCAGAGGATCTGGCTGAGCCCCCGACCGGGGATGGGGTTCAGAGGATCTGGCTGAGGAACAGCTTGGTGCGGTGGAGGGGCTTCAGAGGATCTGGCTGAGGAACAGCTTGGTGCGGTCCTCGGTGGGATTGGTGAAGAAGTGCTCGGGAGTCCCCTCCTCGACGATCTCCCCGCTCTCCATGAAGATGATGCGGTCGGCCACCTCCCGGGCGAAGCCCATCTCGTGGGTCACCACGATCATGGTCATCCCGGTCTGGGCCAACTCCTTCATGACGTCGAGGACCTCCTTGATCATCTCGGGGTCCAGGGCCGAGGTGGGCTCGTCGAAGAGCATCACCCGGGGCTCCATGGCCAGGGCCCGGGCGATGGCCACCCTCTGCTGCTGACCACCGGAGAGTTGCCCGGGGTACTTGTCGGCCTGCTCGGGGATACCCACCCGGTCCAGCAGCTCCATGGCCAGGGTCTCGGCCTCCTCCCGGGGCTTCTTGCGCACCCAGATCGGGGCCAGGGTGATGTTGTCCATGATGGTCAGGTGGGGGAACAGGTTGAACTGCTGGAAGACCATGCCCACCTCGGAGCGGATCTTCTCGATGTTTCGAAGGTCGTTGGTCAGCTCCACCCCGTCGACGATGATCCGTCCCTCCTGGTGGACCTCGAGACGGTTGATGCAGCGGATCAGGGTCGACTTGCCCGAACCCGAGGGTCCCAGGACCACCACCACCTCGCGTTCCTCGACCGTCATGTCGATGCCGCGGAGGGCCTGGAAGTCACCAAACCACTTCTTGACCCCCTCGCAGACGATCATGTCCGCCCTGGCTTCCAGTCCAGTCATTGGTTACCTCTTCCTCAGCGCTCACCCAGGCCCAGCTTCTTCTCGAGCTGCACGCTCGAGCGGCTGATGCTGAAGGTGATGATCCAGTAGATGAAGGCCACGAAGAGGAGGTTCTCCCTCTGTGACCCGACGAATGCGGTCTGACCCCCGACCACCACGTAACCGATGCGGAGGAAGTCGAACAGACCGATGATGAACAGGAGTGAAGTCTCCTTGAAGGTGGCGATCACCCCACCCACCAGGGGGGGTACCACGGCCCGCAGGGCCTGGGGCAGCACGATGAACGAGGTCGTCTGGGCCGTGGACATCCCCAGGGCGTTGGCCGCCTCGTACTGACCCTTGCGGATCGACTGCAGACCACCCCTGACGTTCTCCGCCAGGTAGGCGGCGGAGAACAGGGCATAGCCCAATATGGCCGACATCTCGTTCCCGAGGCTCATCCCATCGGGGAGGAACAGGTTGAGGATGATCTTGAAGAAGATCAGGATGGTGATGAGGGGTACGCCACGGATCACCTCGATGTAGGTGGTCGACAGCAGGCGGAAGATCGGCATCTTGGAGGTGCGGCCCAGGGCCAGGATCAGCCCGATGGGGAACGACATCAGCAGGACGCTGGTGGCCACCAGGAGGGTGAGACTGAACCCCCCGAGGGGGAAGCTACCGGGGACTTCCACGGTGGAGTCGGTGTTCACCATCATCGCCATGTAGTTGACGAGGGCCAGCAGGATCAACCACCCCAGAATGAACCTCCTCCGGACGGCCTTCTCACCGGTGAACGTGGGGGCCGCCACGGCCACCACCGAAAGCAGCAGCAGGTCGATGCGGATGATCTGACGGACCGACAGGCCGAACGCGGCCGCCAACCAGAACACCCCGGCGCCGATCACCATCAGACCGGCCACCACCCGGCCGATCTCGCCCCGTTCGGGGTCCGACAACCACCACAGCAGGGCGCTGCCGACCACGGCGAAGAACAGGAAGATCGGGACATCCACCCGGAACACCTGGCCGTAGTCGAGGGCCGGGTCCCGCAGGATCACGAAGTAGTCGAAGGGCACCAGCAGCATCCAACCGGCCACGAGCAGCCCCTTGGACAGGCCCGGCGACACCTTGTCGCGGACGGCCTTGCCCACGAAGTAGGCCACCACCATCACCAGGAGCATCACCGTCCACGGCAGCTTGGTGGTCATGGCCACCGTCCCCGGACGGGGGGGCTGAACCTCACCGTTCACGAAGGTGTGCCGACCGTAGGGAACCACCCACAACGATCCGACCAAAACGGCCAGGACCCCCACGACGACCGACAGGGCCGGCACCTCGATCTTGGGATGGGACATCCTCAGGTACTGACCAGTGCCCACGAACACCAGGGCCAGAATCAGATAGATGAGCCTCGCCCCCCAGGAGAACGGTGACAGCACCAACATGGTGAGAAGCCCTCCGGCCACCCCGAAGGACCATCCCCCCAGCTTGTAGCCGTTGACCCTTCCACTGGCCCGCCAGATGGCGGCGCTCAACCCGGTGAGGGCCAGGGCTATCCCCACCGCCACCCACACCCTCACGTACTGGTCGTCGGGGTAGGCCTGGGTGAAGTAGAGCCGCAGGTTGGTGGCCACGGCGTCCCATTTGCGGTCGGCGCCGAAGATGTAGCCCAGCATGGCCTTGAAGAAGACCAGGGCGACCAGCAACCCGGCCGCGGTCAGTATCCCGCTGCCGACCGAGGAGAACAGGTTCTCCCGGGCCCACACCACCGGGCCGTGGGGCGGTACCTCCGGTGGCTTCTCCCCGGCCACCTCGACCGCCGCCACCCAGTCCATCTGTTCGCGCTTTTCATCCATTGCTCAGCGCTCCACGATCCGAAGACGAACGTTGAAGAAGTTCACGACCACCGAGATCAGTAACGACATCCCGAGGTAGAAGCCCATCCAGATGGCCACCACCTCCAGGGTCCGTCCCGTCTGGTTGTAGAGGGTCTGACCGACCTGGACCAGATCGGCGAAGCCCACCGCTATGGCCAGGGAGGTGTTCTTGACCAGGTTGAGGTACTGGTTGCCCATCGGGGGCAGGATCACCCTCATGGCCTGGGGGAGGACCACCTTGCGCAGGGCCAGACCCCGGGAGAGTCCCAGGGCCCCGGCCGCCTCGGTCTGTCCCTTGGGCACGGCCAGGATGCCGGCCCGGACGATCTCGGCGATGAAGGCGGCGGTGTAGAGAACCACCCCGAACAGCAGGGCCGCGAACTCCTTGGTAATGACCAACCCCGAGGTGGAGAAGTTCGGGAACCGACCGGTCTGAACGATTCTCGGTCTCTCCCCGTCGAGGGGTCGACCGGTCCGCAGCCACTCGAACTTGTCGCCCAGCAGATGGAAGAAGTCCCTCAGGGAGTGAATCAGCCAGGCTGACAGCCCGGGCCAGATCACGAACACCAGGACGATGCCCATGAGGGCCGAGAACCCGGCGAAGATGATCCGGAAGATGTCGTCGTCGGTGAGTTTGGCCAACCCGGCCGGGGTGCGGAGATTGTCGAGGAATCTCTTGATCCACAACCCCGCCGCCGCCACCATGGCCGCCGACAGCAGCAACTGCACCACCAGGATCGGTATGGCGTCGAGGACGTCGCCGATGGCGGTGAAGATCGGTCCCAGGAATCCGAAGAGGGGGTGGATGAGCAGGCCCACGGCGGCGAAGACGGCCACGATCCCCAGGGCCGTGGACAGGGCGTGGGTTTCCCGGCCGGTCTCCTCCCGTTCGGTCTCCCGTTGGTGGTATACCCGGCGGCCCACGTAGGCCCCGATCAGCACCACCACCATCCACTGGTAGAAGCCGGTGGAGGGGAATATCCGCGGCAGCGCGATCCCCTTCTGGGAGACCATGAACCAGTTGTGAATCGGCCCCAGATTGAAATCGACCTCGGACCAGGTCCGGATCACCACCGCCCAGAACAGGATCTGCACCAGCAGGGGGACGTTGCGGATGATCTCGATGAAGGTGGTGGAGAGCTTGTTGACGATCCAGTTCTTGGACAGTCGGGCCACGCCGATGATCGTCCCCAGGATGGTGGCCAGGATCAGGCCCACCGCCGAGACCCTGATGGTGTTGACCATTCCCACCCACAGGGCCCGGGCTCCGGTGGAGGGATTGACGTCGATTCCCTCACCGAGCTGGATACCGGGCTTGACGCTGAGGAAACGCCAACTGGTCTCGATGTTCTTGGCCCGCAGATTGCTGCCGGCCTGGGCGGCGAAGAAGAGCAGCCCCGATACCACCAGGATCAGCACCACCACCTGGCTGATCCATTTGATGACCACCACGTCCCGGTAGAAGGGTGGTCGCGAGTGCGATGGAGTGGTCTGTGTAGCCGCCACTTGGCTTGGTCCCCCGCTGTGTGAAAGCTCGAAACGGATGTCGACACACCCGCCCGGTTGGTGGGGGCCGGCCCGGGCCGGCCCCCACCAACCGTTTGGTTGTTACTTCAGGTCGCCTGTTCGGCGAATGGGCCGAATCAGCGGGCCGGCGGGGCGAACATGAGGCCGCCCTCCGAGGCCCTGGCGTTCTGCGATCCCTGCCGGAACAGACCCACGGGGTTCAGGTTCTTGGCGTATATCTCGTCGTAGTTGCCGACCTGCTTGACGACGTTGTAGAAGGCATCGGCGCTCAGGCCCATGGCCGTCTGCAGCTCGCCCTCACCGCCGAGGAGACGCCCGGCTTCGCCGTCGGGCGGGTTGGCCTTCATCTCGTCGACGTTCTGGGAGGTGATGCCCTTCTCATCGAAGATGATGGTGGCGTACACGGTCCAGTTGATGACGTCGGCCCACTTGGAGTCGTTCTGCAGGTAGGTCGGGCCCAGCGGCTCCTTGGAGATCGGGGTCGGGGGGAAGATGACCCAGTTCTGATCGGCCGGCTGCTGCTTCACCTTGCGACCCACGAGTCCCGAACCATCGGTGGTGGCGATGTCGCAGGAACCGTCGATGAGTCCGTCGTAGACGGCGTCGGACTCCTCGAAGGTCTTGAGAGTGATGGTCACCCCGGCGGCGTCGGCGGCCTCGGTGATGTTCTTCTCGGTGGTGGTACCGGCGTTCACGCAGACCACGGCGCCCTCGATGTCGGCGATGGTGGAGTCTGAGGTGAATCCGTCACTCTCACGGGCCATGAGCTGCTGGCCGTCGTAGTAGGTGGTGGGACCGAAGTCCATACCCACGTCGGTGTCCCGGCTCTGGGTCCAGGTGGTGTTGCGGATCAGCACGTCGACCTCACCGGTCTGAACGGCGGTGAAACGCTCCGAGGCCGACAGGGGCACGAACTCGACCGCCGTGGCGTCACCGAGCACGGCCGCGGCCACGGCCCGGCAGTAGTCGGCGTCGAATCCCGTCACGGATCCATCGGCCTGGGTCTCGGAGAAGGCCACGGCGGAACCGCTGACCCCGCAGATGAGCTTGCCCCGGCTGATGACGGTGTCCAGGACACTGCCACCATCCTGGACCACGGCCACGGTGGTCGAGGACGCCTCCTCGCCTCCGGTCCCGGCTCCCTGGTCGTTGTTACTGCTTCCACTGTCTCCACAAGCTGCAGCCAGAAGACTGAAAGCCATTATGGCGGCAACTACCTGCCACCACTTAGATCTACCCATGAGGGATCCCTCCATGATTACGGATCATCCGGAGATCATCTTCGACCTCCGGACCGGTCAGGGGCGACACCATAGTGGGCCGAGAGCACCGCGTCATCCTGCTTGGTGAAAAACGTCACAGTCCGTCAACGGACCGCAACATGTCCCGGTCCTAGAAGATCAAAGGTCCGGTCGGTCGAAATTGGCCCAGGAATGGGCCCGGAGGGGGCCGGCTAGACCCCTCCACCAAGGAGATCGAGCACCCGTTTCACCGAGTCGGCGATGGTGCTCCGATCCGTGTCCAGGACCAGCTCCGGCGATTCGGGGGCCTCGTAGGGGGCGTCGATCCCGGTGAACCCGGTGAGCTCCCCGGTGCGGGCCCGACGGTACAGGCCCTTGGGGTCCCGCTCCTCGCACACCGCCAGGGGGGTGTCGACGTGAACTTCCACGAACACCAGACCGGCCGCCTCGTGGGCGGCCCGGGCCCGGTCCCGGTCGGCCCGGTAGGGGCTGATGACCGGTACCAGGGCCACCACCCCGGCGTCGGCGAACAGACGGGCCACCTCACCGACCCGGCGGATGTTCTCACTGCGGTCGGAGGGGCTGAACCCCAGGTCGCCGTTGAGACCATGGCGGAGATTGTCACCGTCCAGCAGGTAGGAGGCCCGCCCCAGACCGGTCAACCGGGCGTGCACCGCCTCGGCGACGGTGGACTTCCCCGAACCGCTGAGGCCGGTGAACCACACCGTCGCCCCCCGCAGTCCGGTGGCCGCCCAGCGGGTGTCGCGGTCCACCCCGGTGGCGTGCCACACCACGTCGGGACTGGCGCCGGTCCCCGTCACCTCGGGCTCACCCGTTCGGGGCCAGGAGCATGCCCGCCCCCACGGTGGCGTTGGTGGCCTCATCCACCAGGATGAAGCTGCCGGTGGAGCGATTGCGGCGGTAGGAGTCGTAGAACAGCGGCTGGGTGCAGCGGAACGTGACCCGGCCGATCTCGTTGAGGCCCAGCTCGGTCACCTCCTCCTCCCGGTGCAGGGTGTTGATGTCGAGGCGGTAGCGCAGGTCCCGGACCAGGACCCGGGCGTTGCGGGTGGTGTGCTTGATGGCCAGCTTGGCCCGGGGTCGCAGAACCGAGCTCTCGCTCATCCAACAGACCATGGCGTCGAGATCCTGGCCCACCGTCGGGCGGTTGTTCGGGCGGCAGATCATGTCCCCCCGGGAGATGTCGATGTCGTCGGTCAGGCGGATGGTGGCCGCCATGGGGGCGAAGGCCTCCTCGACCGGTCCGTCCATGGTGTCGATGGACTCGATGGTGGAGGTGAAACCCGAGGGCAGGACCACCACCTCGTCCCCGGCCCGGAACACCCCACCCACCACCGAACCGGCGTAACCCCGGTAGTCCTCGAACCCCTCCCGGTGGGGCCGGATCACGTACTGGACCGGGAAGCGGCAGTCCACCAGGTTGCGGTCGGAGGCCACATGGACCTCCTCGAGGTAGTGCAGCAGGGAGCTGCCCTCGTACCACGGGGTGTTGGGAGAGCGTTCGACCACGTTGTCGCCCTTGAGGGCGGAGATGGGGATGAACTGCAGGTCGGTGACGTCCAGGCGGGCGGCGAAGTCCCGGAACTCCTCCTTGATGGCGTCGAACACCGAGCGGTCGTAGTCCACCAGGTCCATCTTGTTGACGCAGAGGACCATGTGGGGAACCCGCAGCAGTGAGGAGATGAAGGCGTGGCGGCGGGACTGCTCCACCAGTCCCTTGCGGGCGTCGACCAGGATCAGGGCCACGTCGGCCGTGGAGGCCCCGGTCACCATGTTACGGGTGTACTGGATGTGACCGGGGGTGTCGGCCATGACGAACTTGCGCCGGGGGGTGGCGAAGTACCGGTAGGCCACGTCGATGGTGATGCCCTGCTCCCTCTCGGCCCGCAACCCGTCGGTA
>JALSTE010000496.1 GCA_026983855.1 Acidimicrobiia bacterium | reverse complement strand
GCCCGGGGGCCGGTGGTGATCACACGCTGCGGGTGAAGACGGGCAGGTTGGTGGTCGATGGCACCGTGGGTCCGGGGGCCGGTGGTGTTCACACGCTGCGGGAGAAGACGGGCACGTTGCTGGGGCCCTGACGGCGGTGGGTGTCGAAGACGGTGGCCACCCGGCGGACGAACATTCCGCCCAGCTCGGTGGCGGTGATGTCGGTGTCGGTGACGGTGACCATCCCCTCATCGACCAGACCCCCGGGGTCGGTGAGGGTGGCCAGCTCGGAGGCGAAGTACCCGGCGGGGTCGATGCCGAAGCGTCGGGCCACCTCGGGCAGGTGCACGGTGTTGTTGCACATCAGCTCGGTGATCACGTGGCGGCGGATGGTGTCGTCGCGGTTGAGCCGGTAGCCACGCTCCACGGGGAACTCTCCGGCGTCGACCATCTCGTAGTAGGAGGCCAGCCGGCGGTGGTTCTGGGCGTAGGCCCCGTCCACGTCGGAGATGCCCGAGCTGCCCAGGGCCACCACGTCGGTGCCCCCGATGGTGGTGTAGCCCATGAAATTGCGGGTCAGGGTGCGCTCCTGCACCGCCCGGGCCAGGGAGTCGGTCGGCAGGGCGAAGTGGTCCATGCCTATCTGCACGTACCCGGCGTCGGTGAGGGTGCCGATCACCTGGGCCAGCAGGGCGAACTTCTCCTCGGTGGAGGGCAGGCCGGCCTCGTCCATGCGCTTCTGGTGGGGGCGCATCCACGGAACCAGGGCGAAGGAGTACACGGCCAGGCGGTCGGGCCTCATGTCCACCACCTCGGACAGGGTGGCGGCCATGGTGGCCTCGCTCTGGCCGGGGAGTCCGTAGATGAGGTCGAAGTTGATGGACTCGAAACCCAGGCGGCGGGCCTCGGCGTGGAGGGTGCGGGTCTCCTCGGTGGTCTGATTGCGGCCGATCAGGTCCTGGACCCGGGGGTCGAGGTCCTGGACCCCGAGGGACAGGCGGTTGAAGCCGGCCTCGTCCAGCATGGCCAGGTGCTCGAACGTGGTGACCCGGGGGTCGACCTCGATGGCCACGTCGGCCCCGGGGAGGATCTCGAAGTGCTCCATGAGGGCCGAGTGGAGGGTGGCCATCACCTCGGGGGAGTGGTGGGTGGGTGTGCCGCCCCCCCAGTGGTACTGGGCCAGGGAGCGCCTCTCCCCCAGGGCGGTGGCCAGGCGCTCGGCCTCCACCAGCACCCTCTGGAGGTAGGCGTCGGCCACCTCGGTCTTCTGGGTGATGACCACGTGGCAGGCGCAGAAGGAGCACCGGGCCTCGCAGAACGGCAGGTGCAGGTACAACGACAGGGGATCACCGGGCCGGGTGGAGGCTCCGGCCAGGCGGGCGGCGTGGTCGACGGGGCCGAAGGTGTCGGTGAAGTCCACCGCCGTGGGGTAAGACGTGTACCGGGGCACCGGTCGGTCGTAGCGGGCCAGCAGCTCGGCGGTTATCTCGACCACGGGTGCACCTGTCGATCTGGATGGAGCCGTCCCGGGCCCGGGCTCGGCGAGTCGGTGTCGGTCTCGACCATGGGTGCACGGTATCCAGCGGGTCGGTCCGATGCACCACCCGGGGGTGGGTGTGATGCTCCGCCGGTTCCGGGGTGTGCGGTATCCAGCGGGTCGGTCCGATGCACCACCCGGGGGTGGGGTGGGACTGAGGTCTTGCCGGTTCCGGGTGCACGGTGTCGGGTGGGTCAGTGTGATGCGCCATCGGCGGCGTGGTACCTGACCATGGTCGCCAGCCCCTCCACCCAGAGGGGATGGGCGTTCACCGAGGGGATCAGGGCGAAGTCCTCCCCGCCCAGGTCCAGCCAGCGGTCCCGGGCCCGTATGCCGATCTCCTCGAGGGTCTCGAGGCAGTCGGCCACGAAGGAGGGGGTGAACACCGCCAGCCGCCGGTGACCCTCCCCCCGCAGCGACTCCAGGGTGTCCTCGGTGAAGGGACCGATCCAGCGCTGGCTGCGCATCCGCGACTGGAACGCCACCGACCACTCCCCGGGTCGGAGGTCCAGGGCCGAGACCAGGGCCCGGGTGGTGGCGAAGCACTGGGCCCGGTAGCAGTGGCGGTTCCGCTCGGTGAGCGCGTCGCAGCACCTCTCCGAGGTCAGGCACCACTCCCCGGAGGGGTCGGCCTGGCGGATCTGTCTGGTGGGTAGCCCGTGGTAGCTGAACAGCACGTGGTCGGGGTCGAACTCTTCCAGGCGGGGCCGGGCCAGATCCACCGTG
>JALSTE010000495.1 GCA_026983855.1 Acidimicrobiia bacterium | reverse complement strand
GCCCCCCGAGCCCGCCGCCGTGGTGGTCGTGGCCGCCTCGGTGGTGGCGGTGGTCCCCTCGGTGGACGCCGATTCCCCGGTGCCACCGCTGTCGCCGCAGGCGGCGGCCAGCAGAGCCAGGGCCAGCAGCAACGCCGCCCCCCTGGTCCATCGTTTCCTGATCATGGGTACTCCCTGTGTCTCTCTCCGGTCCGGGACCGGAAACGGCTGGTCTGTGGTTGGTCTGTTTCTGCTAGTCGGTCACGGACTCACTCAGCTCGGGGGGTGGTTCCTCCATCAACGGCACGTAGTCCTCGGGAGGCTCCTCCAGGTCACCCCTGGCCGCCAGCTCCGGTGGCACCACCTGAACCACCCGGGACCGGAGTCGGCGGATGCCGTAGACGATCCCCCCGGGCAGGACGAAGGTCAGCAGGATCAGCAGCACCCCCTGCACGAAGGGTGCCACGGGGCCCTGCAGCCAGCTCTGCTTCACCAACGGCACCGACTGGGTGGAGCGGGCCAGGGCCGGAATCATGACTATGGCCAGGCCGCCGACGACCGCTCCCCACATGTTGATGACGCCGCCCACGACCAGGCCCACCACGAAGTTGATGGCCAGGAACAGCCCGAAGTCCTCACTGCCGACGAACCCGATGTCGATGGCGTACATGGTGCCCGCCACCCCGGCCAGGGCGGCGCTGACCCCGAAGGCCAGGGTCTTGTAGAGCGAGAGATCCACACCGGACACCGCGGCACTGGTCTCGTTGTCACGGATGGCCTGAAGGGCCCGGCCCACCCGACTGTGGAGCAGGTTCCTCACCAACCAGAAGGCGATGGCCGCCAGGGTCAGGAGGATCAGGTACTTGTACAGGGTGTCCTCCTGGCGGGAGGACAGACCGTCCTCGCCGAAGAACTTCCCCACCGCCGGCAGACCCTGGAAGAAGCCGGCGATTCCGTCCCAGGGGATCCAGTCGGGGGACTTGATCTTGGATATGGACTTGATGTCCTTGCCGTTGGAACCGTTGGTCAGCTCCGAGATGGTCTTGCCCGTGAAGGGGATGCTGATGGTGTCCAGCTTCACGAAGCTGGGCAACAGGGCGGCGATGGACACCGTCACCAGGGCCAGGTAGAGGCCCCTGATCCGCAGGGCGGGCAGGCCGATCGCCATCCCCAGCAGGAAGGTGACCGGCAGGACCACGACCAGGGTCGAGACGTAGGACCAGTGGTAGTCGGCCACCAGGATGGCGGTCAGATAGGCCCCCACACCGGCGAAGAAGCTGTTCCCCAGCGTCAACTGACCCGTGTAGCCGACGATCACCTGAACCCCGAGCACCGCCACCGCCCATGAGGTGGCCAGGGTGATCTGGCTCATCGTGAACTTGTAGGAGTTGGAGCCGATGTTGATCACCGCCACGTCGACGACGATGAGCGGTATCAGCAGCAGGGCGGCGATGAAGGAACCCCAGCCGATCCACCGGTAGATCCGGTGCTGGGGCGTGCCTTGGACGATGGTCCAGCGGGCGCTCATCGGACTCTCCTATTACTCGGGGATGCGCTGCGGGGAACAGGCGCCGGCCGGTGGGGACTCATACCCGCTCCACCCGGGCCGTGCCGAACAGTCCGGAGGGTTTGGCCACCAGGACCACCAGCAGTACGAACACCGCCGCGGCCAGGGCCATCTCGTTGGGGATGAAGGTGAACAGGTTCACCAGCAGGGTCTGCACCTGGCCCACGATCAGCCCACCGACCAGCGCCCCCCACAGGGAGTCCAGCCCACCGAGGGCGGCGGCGGCCGAGGCGAATATGAGCACGCTGAGCATGATCGACGGCTCGATCTGGCGCACGGGATCGGCGACGAAGATGACCGCACCGAAGGTTCCGGCGGCGGCGGCCAGGGCCCATCCGAACTGCAGGGTCGGGCCCACCCTGATTCCAACCAGTTCCGAACTCTCCAGGTTGGATGACACCGCCCGGAAGGCCAGACCGATCTTGGTCCGGCTCAGCAGGAACTGCAGCAGGGCCATCATGGCCACCGCGGCGGCGAGGGTGAACACGGTGTACCAGCGGAGGTTGGCGATACCCAGCCGGAAGGCGCTTCCGCTGGGGAACAGCTCGGGGAAGGGCCGCGGGTCATAGCGCCAGATCATCCCGGCCAGGGCCCCGATGATGAGCAGCAGTCCCAGGGTGATGATGACCAGGGGCAGGTGGTCGGAGGGGTCGAAGGGACGGATCAGGGTGCGTTCGATGGCCGCCGCCGCCAGGGCCGA
>JALSTE010000494.1 GCA_026983855.1 Acidimicrobiia bacterium | reverse complement strand
CAACTGGCGGGGTCGGTGGGCCCGGTCCGCGTCGCCGCGGCCGAATCTCCGTCGCCGGGTGGGTCGGGGAGCTCCACCTCACCGACCTCGGATGCCCCGGTCGTCGCGGTCCCCGACACCACCACCTCCGAGACCGCGGCCGGAGAGCCCACCACCGCCACCACACCGGCGTCCACCGCGGCCCCCGTACCCACCACCCTCGCCGTACTTCCCCGGAGGGTGGCGGTGGCCGGCGACTCCGTGGGGAACATGATGGTGCGGAACTTCCCGTCCACCGTCTCGGATCGGCTGATCGTCAGTGACGCCAGCATCGAGGGGTGTGGGATCATCGACCGGGGCAGGATGATCTCGGGGGGAAGGGTCCGCCGCAACTTCTCCGCCTGTGAGAACTTCCCCGATCGGTGGGCGGCCTCGGTCCGTGACGCCGGAGCCGAGGTGACCCTGGTGGTCATCGGGGCCTGGGAGGTGTTCGACCTCCAGATCGACGGTGAGACGATCGAGTTCGGCACCCCGGCCCACGACGCCGTCCTCACCGATGGACTCCTGAGGGCCACGAGCGCCCTGATCGACTCCGGTTCGGAGGTGGCCCTGCTGGAGGTGCCGTGCTTCCGCCCCGTGGACGGCGGCGGCCTCAAGGCCCTGCCCGAAAGGGGTGAGGTCACACGGACCGAGCACCTGAACGATCTGCTGAGGGCCGTGGCCGCCACCGACCCCGACAACATCCACCTGGTCAGCCCGCCCGAGGAGTTCTGCACCGACGACTCCATCGCCGACAACCTGAACTACCGCTGGGACGGCGTGCACTACGGTCCCATCGGCGGGCAGTTCATCTGGGAGAGGATCGTCGACCAGCTCCTGACCATTCCGGTGGGCTGACCGGTCCACCGCCAGCCGGCGGGTGTTCGGGTCGGTGGATCTGATCGGACCCGTCGATTCCGGCCCGGTACGACCGGGAGGTCGATTGGTGGAGCGCCCGGCCTTCGACGACAATCGGTCGATGAATGGTGTGGGAACCAGTCGATGACCGGAGCGGGACCGACCGGCGATGGATTCGGGGACATCGATGAATGGGACTCCCGACGGGTTCCGCGTCGTCGGCTCACCTGGCTTCTGACCGCCACCGTCCTCGGCCTGCTGGTGCTCACCGCCGGCCCGCTCCACACCCACCGGGACGAAGCGGCGGGAGCCTCCCCGATCGCCAGGCCCGGGTCCCCGATGGTCGCCACGGGTCCGACGGTGACGAGTTCGCCGCGGCCCCATCGGACGTCTCCGACCACCGAACGCCATGACGATCGAGCCCCGGCCCCCGGAGCCGTCGGCCTGAGCGGGCCGGCCGCCTCCTCGCCCGGGTCACCGGCCGCCCCGGCCCCGTTGACCTCCGCCCCCCCGACCTCCGAGGCGGCGGAGGCCGAGTATCCCACCCCGGAGATCCGCAATCCCCTTCGCCTGGCGGTGGTGGGGGACTCGGTGGGCCTGACCATGCAGTTGAACCTTCCCCCCCGGCTCAGGGACCGATTCCGTCTGGTGGACGGGACCATCGAGGGCTGCGGGGTGTTCGACTTCGGTCGGATCCGCAGCACGAGCGGTCTGGGGCACGACATGTCGCGGTGCCGGAACTTCCCCTCCCGCTGGGCCGGTCGTGCCGCCGCCGCTCGGGCGGAGCTGGCCCTGGTGGTGGTGGGCGCATGGGAGACCTTCGATCTCGACATCCACGGCCGGGCCGTGGCCTTCGGGTCACCGGAGTTCGACTACCTGTTCTCATCGGGGCTCCGGCGGGGGATCAGTGCCCTGCTCGAACGGGGTATCGACGTGACCCTGCTGCGCGTGCCCTGCTTCGGGCCCCCACCGGGGTCGATCCTCCCCGAGAGGGGGATACGGGGGCGGACCACCCACCTGAATCAACTCCTGGAGGCGGCGGTGGCCGAGAACCCCGACCGGGTGTCGATAGTCGACCCCGTACCCGAGTTGTGCCGGGACCCGGAGATGGCCACCGACCCGGCCCTGCGCTGGGACGGGGTGCACGTGGCCGGGGCCGGGGGCGAACTGATCTGGGACCGCCTGGCCGGGCTGCTGCCCCTCGCCAACACCCCCTGAGATCCTGCGGGCACGGGCAAGTCCAAGGCGAAGAGAATCAGTCCCCGGGCGCCGCCACCCAGTCCCGGAACCCGGCCAGCCAGGCCCCCAGCTGCTCCCGTGTCGGGGGATCGACTATCCGGCCCTCAGCCGACAGGGATTCAACCGAGGGCA
>JALSTE010000493.1 GCA_026983855.1 Acidimicrobiia bacterium | reverse complement strand
GGGTTCGGTGTTGTCCGGGTTCGGTGTTCTCCGGGTTCGGTGTTCTCCCGGTCTCCCTCCCCGGGGTGGTGATGGGGGAGGGTCGGGTTCAGGATCGTCCGCTGAGCCGACTACGGATGAGGTTCAGGGCGCTACCGGCCCGGAACCATTCGATCTGCTCCTCGTTCATGGTGTGGAGGGTCTCGATCTCCTCGGTGGAGCCGTCACCGTGACGCAGCACGATCCGCACCGGCCGGCCCGGGGCCAGGTCCGACAGCCCGACCACGGAGATCCGGTCGTCCTCCTGCACCCGGTCGTAGTCGGCCGGGTCGGCGAAGGTGAGGGCCAGCACCCCCTGTTTCTTGAGATTGGTCTCGTGGATCCGAGCGAAGGAGCGGGCCAGGATGGCCCGGCCCAGGCGGAAGCGGGGCTCCATCGCCGCGTGCTCGCGCGAGGATCCCTCACCCATGTTCTCGTCACCGATGGCCACCCACTGGACCCCCTCGTGGTGGTAGTGGCGGGCTATGTCGGGGAATGGATGGGTGTGCCCGTCGAGCTGGTCCTTGCCCTCGCCGACCGCCCCGGTGAAGGCGTTCACGGCACCGAGGTAGAGGTTTCCCGAGATGTTCTCCAGATGACCGCGGTAGCGCAGCCAGGGTCCGGCCATGGAGATGTGGTCGGTGGTGCACTTGCCCCGGGCCTTGAGGAGGAGGGGAAGATCGATGAAGTCCTCGCCGTCCCAGGCCGGGAAGGGGGTCAGGAGTTGGAGGCGCTCGCTGTCGGGGGAGACCTTCACCTCGACGGCAGCGCCGTCGGCGGGTGGGGGGATGAACCCGCTGGCACCGGGATCGAAGCCATCGGCGGGGAGCTCCATCCCCGCGTCCACGACCAGGGCGACCTCCTCCCCGGAGGGGGACGTGATCGTGTCGTGGGCGGGATCGAAGTCGAGGGTGCCGGCCAGGGCCAGGGCCACCACGGTCTCCGGCGAGGTGACGAAGGCCTGGGTCTCGGCCCGACCGTCGTTGCGCTTGGGGAAGTTCCGGTTGTAGCTGGTGACGATGCTGTTGGGAACGCCGGGGGGGAGATCCTGGCGGTCCCACTGGCCGATGCAGGGCCCGCAGGCGTTGGCGAGGACCACGGCGCCTATGGACTCGAGGTCGGCCAGCAGCCCGTCGCGTTCGATGGTGGCCCGCACCTGTTCCGAGCCGGGGGTGACCAGCAGGGGGACCCTGGCCCTGAGGCCGTGCTCGTGGGCGTGGCGGGCGATGGAGGCGGCCCGGCTGATGTCCTCGTAGCTGGAGTTGGTGCAGCTACCGACCAGGGCGGCGCTGATCTCCACCGGCCAGCCCTGGCGACGGGCCTCCTCACCCAGATCGGCGACCGGACGGGACAGGTCGGGGGTGGAGGGACCATTGATACGCGGTGACAGTTCGGAGAGGTCGATCTCGATCACCTCGTCGAAGAAGGCGCCGGGGTCGGCCAGCACCTCGTCATCGGCCCGTAGATGGGCGGCGTGGGCGTCGGCGGCGGCCATGACATCGGCCCGGTCGGTGGCGGCCAGGTAGCGGGCGGTGGCCTCGTCGTAGGGGAACACCGAGGTGGTGGCGCCGATCTCGGCCCCCATGTTGCAGATCGTGGCCCGACCGGTGGCCGAGATGCCGGCCACCCCGGGACCGAAGTACTCCACTATGGCCCCGGTCCCCCCCTTCACGGTGAGGATGTCGGCCACCCTCAGGATCACGTCCTTGGGGGCGGACCAGCCGTGCAGCTCCCCGGTGAGGTGGACCCCGATGAGCTTGGGCCAGCGGACGTTCCACGGGGAGTCGGTCATGACGTCAACGGCGTCGGCCCCGCCGACACCGACGGCGATCATGCCCAGTCCCCCGGCGTTGGGGGTGTGGCTGTCGGTCCCGATCATCATCCCCCCGGGGAAGGCGTAGTGCTCGAGCACCACCTGGTGGATGATCCCCGACCCGGGCTTCCAGAACCCGGCCCCGTAGCGGGCGCACACCGATTCGAGGAAGTCGTAGACCTCCTCGTTGTCCCCGATGGCGGCCAGGAGGTCCCGGGGGCCCTCATCCCGGGCCTGGATCAGGTGGTCGCAGTGGGTCGTGGTCGGGACCGCCACCTCGTCGAGACCGGCGGTCATGAACTGCAGCCAGGCCATCTGGGCGGTGGCGTCCTGCATGGCGACCCGATCGGGGCGGAGGTCGACGTAGCTGACTCCCCGGGCGAGTTCCTGGTCGGGGCGATCGAGGTGGTTGATGAG
>JALSTE010000492.1 GCA_026983855.1 Acidimicrobiia bacterium | reverse complement strand
CACCCCTCTGCTCTCGTTCGCCACCCACCACCACGGCGCCGGGGCCGGGATCATGGTGACCGCCAGCCACAACCCGCCCCGGGACAACGGCTACAAGGTCTACTGGTCCGACGGGGCCCAGATAATCCCCCCGATCGACTCCGAGATCGAGGCCCTCATCGGAGACCGCCCCCTGGTCGGGGACGATGAGCTCGCCCCGGAGACCGAGGTAGGGGTACTCGACTACGACGAGTTGCTCTCCGCCTACCTCGACCGGGTGATCGGACCAGCTCGTTCGGGACCTCCGGCGGTGCCGACCGTCTACACCCCCATCCACGGCGTCGGGCTGCGAACCACGATGGCCGCCTTCGACCGGGCGGGCCTGGCCCGGCCCACACCGGTGTCCGAGCAGGCCGAACCCGATGGTGACTTCCCGACCGTCAAGCTCCCCAATCCCGAGGAGAAGGGGACCCTGGATCTGGCTCTGGCCCTCGGTGAGCGGGTCGGGGCCCGGTTGATCCTGGCCCAGGACCCCGACGCCGACCGACTGGGGGTGGTCGTGGGGACCGAGACCGGGTTCCAACGTCTCACCGGCGATCAGACCGGCCTCATCCTCGCCGACCACCTGCTCGCCCGGGGTTCGGGGCCCGATCGGGTGGTCGTCAATTCCGTGGTCTCATCCACCATGCTCTCCCGGATCGCCCACCACCACGGGGTGCAGTACCGGTCCACCCTCACCGGGTTCAAGTGGATCATCCGGGCCGCCATCGACGAACCCCGTCTGCGATACGTCATGGGCTACGAGGAGGCCCTGGGCTACGCGGTCTGCCCCGAGGTCCGGGACAAGGACGGGGTCAGCGCCGCCGTCGTCATGTCCGAACTCGCGGCCGAGTTGGCGGCCGAGGGGCGGGATCTCACCGACCGCATCGACGAACTCGAGACCCGCCACGGCGTCAACCTCACCCACCAGGTGGCCCGCCGCTTCGATGACCAACCCGACCGGGTGGGTCGACTGATGGGGAAGATACGCCGGGAGGGCCCGCGCGCCTTCGGCGATCTCGCGGTCGAGGACAGCTCGGACTGGTCACGCGACCACACACCCACCGCCGATCTTCTGATGTTCCACCTGGAGCACCGGACCCGGGTTGTGATCCGCCCCAGCGGGACCGAACCGAAGATCAAGTGCTACCTGGAGGTCAATGAACCCCTGAGCGGGGACCTGGCCTCGGCCCGGAGCGTCGCCCGAGCCCGGATGGACGACCTGGCGGCGGCCGTGGCCGACCTCCTCGACACCGACCCCGGCTGAACACCTCCACACCGGGCCCTCGACCTCCTCGACACCAACCCGGGCTGAGTCCCCCTCTACTCGAGCAGGTCCGCCAGGTCGATCTCGGGACGGGGACCCATGTGGCTGATGACCTCCGACGCGGCGAGGGACCCCAACCACCCGCACTCCCTGAGGTCGAGTCCCCGGGCCAGACCGTAGAGGAACCCCGCGGCGTACAGATCCCCGGCGCCGGTGGTGTCGACCACCTCGGTCGGTTCGGCCGGAACATGGATCTCGGCGTCATCCACCACGATGATCGAGCCGTGGGCACTGTGGGTGACGGCGGTGATTGGCACACTTCGCCTCACCTGCTCGATGGCCGTCTCCAGCGAGTCGGTCTCGTACAGGGAGAGGATCTCGTCGTAGTTGGCGAACAGCACGTCCACGTGGGTGTCGATGAGCTCCAGGAAGGATTCGCGGTGCCGGTCGACGCAGAACGAGTCCGAGAGGGTCAACGCCACCCGCTGATCGTCACCGGTCGCCAGTTCCGCCGCCCGGGTCATGGCCGCCTTGGCCGAGGGGGGGTCCCACAGGAAGCCCTCCAGGAACAGGATCCGGGATCTCGCTATCAATCCGGGGTCAACGTCCCCGGGAGCCAGACTCACCGACGCCCCGAGGTAGGTGCTCATGGTCCGCTGGCCGTCGGGGCTGACCAGGATCAGGCACCTTCCCGTGGGATCGCCCTCGGGAGCCCGGACCACCTCGAACTCAACACCCAGGGCCTTGAGGTCGTGGGCGAATATCTCCCCGAGCTGGTCGTCACGGACCTTGCCGATGTAGGCACCGCTGCCACCGAAGGAGGCCACTCCGATGACGGTGTTGGCCGCCGAGCCACCCGACACCTCCGTGGCCGGGGCCATGACGTTGTAGAGCTCGTGGGCCCGGTCCTCGTCGATCAGGGTCATCGAGCCCTTGACCAGGTTCTGCTCGGCCACGAACTCGTCGGGCTCGTGGGTCAGTACGTCGACCAGGGCGTTCCCGATACCCACTACGTCCAGGCGGCTGCTGTCTTGACTCATCGTGTCTCCATGATCGACCCGGTCCGGCACCGTAGCGGATACCACCGCCCCGGACCGGGGCCGGGAGGTAGTTCGACCTCGAACACCTCACTAACCGATCGGCCAGCGGACTCCTCCCGTGAGGGACGCGGGGGATCATCCTCCCCACCGATTGGATGCGGACTCGATCCACACCCCACCACCGTCCCCGGGGGACGGCCGGGGCCCGCCGGTACGCTCTGGCGGGTGACCGAAAACAATCCGTATCGTCTTCCCCGCCACGCCGTGCCCGTCCGCTACGAGATCCACCTGGAGCCGGATCTGGATGCCGCCACCTTCTCCGGGACGGTCGTCATCGAGATCGACGTCATGAGGTCGAGTCCCGAGCTGGTCCTGAACGCGATCGAACTGGACATCCACGACGTGTGGTTCGAACCAGGGGTGGGTTCCCCGGTTCCCTGTGAGGCCGTGGAGCCCGATCCCGGGACCGAGAGGGTCCGCTTCGTGTTTCCCGAGGCCCTCCCCACCGGTCGGGGCCGTCTCAACATCACGTTCGACGGAATCCTCAACGACAAGCTGCGGGGCTTCTACCGGTCCACCTACACCCGGACCGACGGCACCGAGGGGGTGCTGGCCACCACCCAGTTCGAGTCCACCAACGCCCGACGGGCCTTTCCCTGCTTCGACGAACCCGACCTGAAGGCGGTGTTCTCGGTGACCCTCGTGGTGGACGAGGCCCTGACGGCGATCTCCTGCGGACCGGTGATCAGCGAGGAGTCCGGCGGTGACGGACGCAAGACGGTGAGGTTCGCCGACACCATGGTGCTGTCCACCTACCTGGTGGCGTTCGTGGTGGGGGATCTCGAGGCCACCGATCCCATCGACGTCGGTGGCACACCGATGAGGATCGTTCACGTGCCCGGCAGGGGCGCACTGACCGGCTTCGCCACCGAGGCGGGGAGCTTCGCCCTGAGGTTCCTGGAGGACTACTACGGCAGCCCGTACCCCGACCGCAAACTCGACATGCTGGCGATACCCGACTTCGCCTTCGGGGCCATGGAGAACCTGGGGGCGGTGACCTTCCGCGAGACCCTCCTGCTGGCCGATCCGGCCACGGCGACCGAGGCCGAGCTCACCCGAATGGCCGACGTGATCTCCCACGAACTGGCCCACATGTGGTTCGGGGACCTGGTGACCATGCGCTGGTGGAACGGCATCTGGCTAAAGGAGGCCTTCGCCACGTTCATGGAGATCATGACCGTCGACTCCTTCCGTCCCGAGTGGCGCCGCTGGGACCAGTTCGGTCGGGAGAGGGCGGCGGCCTTCGACACCGACGCCCTCGGGTCCACCAGACCGATCGAGTTCGAGGTGGTCTCACCCGAGGACGCCGAGGCCATGTACGACGTGCTCACCTACGAAAAGGGGGCGGCCGTGGTCCGGATGATGGAGCAGTACCTCACCCCGGAGGTCTTCCGCCGTGGTGTGCGGCTCTACCTGGAGCGTCACGCCTACGGGAACACCGAGACGACGGATCTCTGGGACGCCCTGGAGGAGGCCTCGGGAGCCCCGGTCCGCTCGACCATGGACACCTGGATCTTCCAGGGCGGCCATCCCGTCATCCACGTCGAACGTAGGGGCTCGGTGGTGACCCTCTCCCAGAGGAGGTTCCGCTATGTCGGTGAGGACGACACCCTGTGGTCGGTACCGGTGGTCCTCCGACTGGGGTCGCCGGACGGTCCGGTCGAGCATCGGGTGCTCCTGGACTCGGCCGCCACTGAGATCGACCTCGGATTCGATCCGGAGTGGCTGGTCGGCAACGCCGGGGCCAACGGCTTCTACCGTGTGCACTATCACCCCGATGAGTTCCGTCACCTGGTCGGCCAGGCGTCGGAGCTGCTGACCCCGGCCGAACGGTTCGCCCTGGTGGACGACACCTGGGCCTCGGTTCTCGCCGCCCGGGTGAGGGCGGACGACTTCCTCGAGTTGGCCAGGGGCCTGTGCTTCGAGATCGACCTGGGAGTGTGGCGGGGACTCGCCGACGGTCTGGGCACCCTCAACCGACTGCTGCCACCGGAGCTCAGGAGCCGCTTCGGGGAGAGGGTCGCCCCTCTCGCCGGCGCCGCCCTCGACATCGTCGGATATGAGCCCGCCCCCGACGAGGGCCCGCTCACCCGGGAGCTGAGGGGACTTCTGGTCACGGTCATGGGGAACATCGTGGAGGACCGGGCCGTGAGGGAACGGTGCCGGACACTCGTGGACACCTACCTCGAGGACCCCACGGCGGTGGAACCCGAGCTGGCCGCCGCCGCGGTGTCGGTGGTGGCCTCCGAGGGCGAGCCGCGGTACTTCGATCTGTTCGTGGACCGCTACCGTCACGCCGACACCCCCCAGGAGGAGGTGCGGTTCCTCTACGCCCTGGCCCGTTTCCCCCAACCCGAGTTGTTCGACCGGGTCCTGGAGATGTGTCTGGTCGAGGTTCGCACCCAGAACGCCCCCTACGTCCTGCGGATCTGCCTGCAGCACCGCGACCTGGGGACCAGGGCCTGGGACTTCGTCGAGCGCCACTGGGATGAACTCATGGAGCGGTTCCCCTCGAACTCGATTCCCCGCATGATCGGCGGGGCGGCCCACCTCTCCACGCCGGACGCCGCGGCCCGGGTGGAGACGTTCCTCTCATCCCATCCCGTGCCCCAGGGGGAGTTGCAGGTGGCCCAGACCCTGGAGAAGCTGAAAGTGGAGGTCGCTCTCCGGGGGCGCCTGTCCACCGAACTGCTCCTCTGACCCCACCGATCCGCCATGGCGCCGGGCCAAGGCCGGGGCCGGACGCGCATCGGCCCCCGCCGGGGGGAAGCGGGGGCCGATGACTAGCGACACACCCACGCGGATCACGACGAGGAGGGAATCGTCCATCCACACGAGCCACACCGGCAGAGACACCTGACGACTGCGGCCTTGTATGTCGGCTGTACCCATTCCGTCGGCACCGCCGGGCCGGGGTTGAGTCGCTGCGGACCTTTTTTGTGGTGGACACACATCGGCTGGATCCTTTGGCACACTTGCCCCGTGTTCGGAAGACCCAGAAGACGCCCCTACCCGCGCTACCACGACCAGCTCATGACGGTCCTGGCGGTGATGGTCGCCACCGCCATGGTCATAGCCGTCTACATGTGGGCCGTGGCCCAGGCCCGGGGCTGAGACAAGGGGACACCACCGGGTAACCGGCTCAGACCCTTCCCCTCATGCGGCGGCTGATGACCTTGTCCTGCCACAGGGCGATGAACCACGGGGGTGGATTCTGACCCGTGGTGACGGTTCCCACCGGATGACCCTCCGGACAGCGGGCCCGCCCCGATGGATCCACGGTCAGGTGCCACATACGGTCCGGGTGCAGGACATAGGTGGCCCGCCCCAGGGGATCGGCCCCCTCGGCGAACCTACCGTCCTCCACCGGGTAGAGACATGTGGCCGGTGGTCCCTCGTGAGGCTCGTCGTCGACCGGCCACACCAGGGCGGCCTCGCATTCACCGCATGCGAAGAGAATTCGTCTCCGGGCCATGGAACCCCATCGGCGGACCAAACGCGGTCATGAGATGAACCTTCGCCCCGACCCCCCACCCCGGCACCGCCTGAGCCGACGCCGCCCACACCCGTCCCCGGTTCCCGCCGGACCGGGGACGCGGGTCATCTCACGGCCTCCGGTCTCCCCTCCCCCGGGGTTCCCACCGGGCCGGGGGCGCGGGGGCCTAGGAGATGAGCTGGGGGGGTCTCGGTGCCGGGGAGGCCCCCGAGGTCTGGTGGTACCAGCGGGACATCATCACCGCCATGGTGGCCCACACCACCGGTATTCCGGCCACCTTCATGATCACCCCGGCGATCTGCTGATCGTTCTGGGCGCTGAGACCGTAGAAACGCGGCGCCAGCTCGTAGGTGGAGTACAGGGGAAAGTCGGCGAAGGTCAGGAACCCGGCCGGCAAAACCGGAACCACCCCGAGGGCCAGGAACACGTAGACGATCTTCACCCCGTAGCTCCGATGGCGGAACTCCGGCAGGGGTGAGATGACCGGCAGCCACACCACCAGACCGGAGAAGAGCCACAACATGTCCATCACGAAGGACCCGATCTGGTTCGATCTCAGGGTGTCCACCGTCCAGGGAGCGTGGGTGGCCAGCAACAGACCGTTGAACACCACCGCCGCCACCAGGGGTCGGGAGAGCCGGCGGACGAGTCCATAGGCCCTGAGACGACTGAGGATCCGTCGCCCCATCCACTCGGGGACACCCAGGAGCATCAAAGGGGCCGCCACCAGGGTGTAGAGCATGAACTGGGCCATGTGGGCACTGGCCAGGTAGCTGGCGCCGAGCAGACCCAGCGGCCAGTCCGAGGCCAGCCACAACACGATCACCCCGGCCAGGTAGAGCCTCATCTTCCGCTTGGCCTCGGGACCGGAGTCCCCACGGCGTCGCACCGCGATCACGTAGGGAACCGAGAGGAGGGCCATCACCGCCCAGATCCCCGGATAGGCGACGAAACGCCACGACCACGGCGACTCCACCGTCGAACACCAGAACCTCATGAACCCGCCTCCGTGGCCGGGACCGCGGTCGTCGCGGCCGGGATCGCGTCCAGCAGGGGCAGATCGTGAACCCACTGGGTCTGCCGGGTGCCGTAGGGGTAGACGGTGCGGGCCACACCATCGGGGGCGAAGGCGAACACCTGCCCGGCGTGACCGTACACACCGGGGTCGTCGGTCTCGGGCCGGGCGATGGGAAGTCCGAACATCCTCTGGGCCTCATCTATCTCGGCCACGGACCCGGTGAGACCCACGAACCTCGGGTCGAAGGAGTCCAGATACCGACGCATCACCTCGGGGGTGTCCCTGCGGGGGTCCACGGTGATGAACACGACGGCGATGTCACGGGGCATGTCGTTGCGGGCCATCACCTGGGCCAGCTGGGCCAGGTGTATCGGACAGATGTCGGTGCAGCTGGTGTATCCGAAGTAGACCAGGGTCGTTCGACCCGCGGTTCGCCCGACGAGGTCGTATGGGTTGCCGTCGGTGTCGGTGAGGACCAGGTGGGGTTTCGCCATCGGACGGGCCAGCTCCACCCCGGCCCAGGCCCCCTCGGGTGCGGCCGCGGCCCGGCCACAGGCGGAGAGCACCAACAGCACGGCCAGGACCAGGGGGAGGCGGGAGACCACACCCAGACGCTACTCCCCCCGGAGGGCTCTCACGACGTCGGGCCCGGACACCGACCGTCGTGGAACAGGCGCCATACCCGGGATCGCCCACCCGATGACCGGGGGTCAGAACCTCGGATCGATGGGGGTGATCCGACCCAGGGTGTCCTCGAGGATCGTGGCGGCGTCGAAGGCCAGATCCTCCCGGAAGCGGTCGGCCATCACCTGAACCCCCTGGGGCATGCCCGATGCCACCCCCACCGGCACGACCACCGATGGCGTACCCAGGACGTTGGCGGGGGTGATGAACCGGAGCCTCTCAAAGGCGTCCAGCGAACTCTCCATGGAGGCCACGTCGGCGTCGTGGACGAAGGGGGGACGGACCCAGACCGGTCCGACGATCAGGGGATGCTCCACCATGAACTCCGACCATCTCCGGGCCAGGCCGAATCTCTCGATGTGCATGTGGGCGATCCGGTTGGCGTCGGGGGTCGGCACCATCTCGGCGAAGAGATCCAGCAACTTCACCGCCGGTTCGCTCATGACCATCTCCAACAGGGGACGCAGGGCGGCCACGTCGGCCTGAAGGACCTCACCCCAGAGCTGGTTGGCCAGATCCAGATCGGGGGGCGGGATCTCGTCCACCCGGTACCCCGCCGCCTCCAGGGCCGCACCGGCCGCCCGGACACCGGCGGCCACGTCGGGATCGGTCGCCACACCCTCCACCTCCGGTACCAGGGCCACGGTCAGGGGAGAGGGCGGCGTGGGCCCCTCCAGGGGTGCGGTCACCGAGATCGGATCACGCCAGTGCCGGCCCGAGACGACCTCGAAGGCCTTCCGCACATCACGTATGTGACGGGCCATCGTGCCCTGGACCCCCATCAGCTGGGCCGACAACTGGAAATCCCGGGGCTCGATCGCCGAGGCCGCCGGCACCCTTCCGGTGGTCGGCTTGACCGAGGCGATACCGCAGGCGTAGGCGGGGTTGCGCAGGGATCCACCTATGTCGTTGCCCAGACCCAGGGGACTCATCCCCGTGGCCAGGGCGGCGGCCTCTCCCCCACTGGATCCACCTGCGGTCACATCACGGTTCCAGGGGTTCAGCGTCAACCCGTGCAGGGCGTTGTCGGTGTGGAATCTGAGCCCCATCTCGGGAAGGTTCGTGCGCCCGATGGGTATGGCGCCGGCGGCTCTCATGCGCTCCACCACCGGGGCGTCCATGTCCGGATAGGCCTCCGCCAGGGCCGGGACACCCTGGGTGGTGGGTGAGCCCACACAGTCGATGTTCTCCTTGACCGTGATCGGCACCCCGTGGAACGGCCCGAGGGCCTCGCCGGCCGTCACCGCCTCATCGGCCCGATCCGCCGCCGCCAGAGCGTCGTCGGCCAGCACCCTCACCACGGCGTTCAGCCTGGGGTTCACGGCCTCGATTCGTTCCAGGTGGGCGGCAACCACCTCCCGGGAGCTCACCTCCCCCCTGGCGATGGCCGCCGCCAGATCCAGAGCGCTCCTGGCCCACAGTTCCTCACTCATTTTCCCTCCCGGGTGCTCTTCGGCGACCGGGCCGCCGCTCTCGTCGTCCGTATTCACCGACCGGCCTCGGGCTGCCCGCCCCGCTCGATCTCGGCGACTATCGCCGCGGTGCCACTCAGGCCGAGCCTGTCGGCACCGGCCTCCACCATGGCCTCCACCGTGGCCAGGTCACGTATTCCGCCCGAGGCCTTCACACCGGTCCCCGGACCCACCGTCTCCCGCATCAGCCTCACGGCCTCCACCGACGCCCCGCCGGAGGGGTGGAATCCGGTGGAGGTCTTCACGTAGTCGGCACCGTTGGCCACCGCGACGCGGCAGGCCCGGGGAATACGGTCGTGTCCGATGACCGCCGTCTCCAGGATCACCTTGAGCAGGGCGTCGGGGCCACACGCCTGACGGACCGCGGCGATGTCGCGTCCCACGGCGTCCCAGTCACCCTCGATGGCCTGACCTATGGACATCACCATGTCGATCTCCGACGCCCCGTCCTCCACCGCCAGCTCAGCCTCCCGGGCCTTGGCGGCGGGGACCCCCGCCCCCAGGGGGAACCCCACGACGGCGCAGGTGGCGACACCCGAGTCCCCCAGCATCCCGTGCACGGTCGCCACCCACAGACCGTTCACGCAGACCGAGTGGGTGTGGTACTCCATCGCTTCCTCACACAGGCGCCGGACCTGCTCAGCGGTGGCCTCGGCCTTGAGCAGGGTGTGGTCGACCAGGGCGGTGAACTCCGTCGTGTCCATACCCGAACCATGCCACACGGGGATCGCCTGCCGGGCCGGGAGGGGAACCGCCCCCCTCGGTGAGGGCAGGAGTCAATGAGTGGGGTCGGCCCCGCCCGGCCGACCCCACTCGACCTTCCCCACCCAGACCGGGGATCTCACCACCCACCCCCGTCAACCCAGACCGATGATCTCACCACCGACCCCTCTCAACCCAGACCGATGATCTCACCACCGACCCCCGTCAACCCAGACCGATGATCTCACCACCGACCCCTCTCAACTCAAACCGATGATCTCGCCATCATCGTCGATGTCCATCCCGGCGGCCGCTGGACGACGCCCCAGACCGGGCATCGTTGAGATCGAACCGCAGATCGGGTACACGAACCCGGCCCCGGCGGAGATCCTCGCCTCCCGGACCTCCAGTGTCCACCCCGTGGGTGCCCCCTTGAGCGAGGGATCCGAGGACAGCGAGAGATGGGTCTTGGCGATGCACACCGGGAGGTCGCCGAATCCCTGCTTCTCGTATCCGTCGATCTGACGGGCCGCCCTTTTCGTGTACTCGACCCCGGCGGCGCCGTAGACCCTGGTGGCGACGGTGGCGATCTTCTCACGGAGGGGCATGTCCAGGGGGTAGAGGGGTGCGTATTGACTCGGTTCCTCGGCGGCCTCGGCCACCGCCGCGGCCAGATCGGCCGCCCCCTTGCCGCCCTCGGCCACGTGGGTGGTGACCACGGCCCGCACCCCCTCGGCCGCCGCGATC
>JALSTE010000491.1 GCA_026983855.1 Acidimicrobiia bacterium | reverse complement strand
CCGACGGATCCATGACCGACGGATCCATGACCGACGGATCCATGACCGACGACAACATGAGCGACGGAACCATGACCGACGGAACCATGACCGACGACAACATGAGCGACGGAACCATGACCGACGGGTCAATGAGCGGGATGGACATGGGTGGAGAGGCCGGTGAGGACGTCCACAGCGGTTTCATGGTCCAGCGCCGACCCGGCGAGGTGGCCCGGCTCACGGTGACCGTGCCCGAGGACGCCGTCGGCACCTGGCAGGTCGGGTGCTTCCGGGGACGAGGTTCACACTGGGACGCCGGTATGCGCACCACCCTCGTGGTCGTCTCGAGCTGATCCGTGCTGGACAGCCGCCCCACCATCCGCCGACGGGCCACGGTCGGGAACTACATCAAGCTGACCAAGCCTCGGATCATCGAGCTTCTCCTGGTCACCACCGTTCCCATGATGATGCTGGCCCAGGGGGGTTGGCCCTCGACCTGGCTGGTCGCGGCCACGGTGATCGGAGGTTCGCTCTCAGCCGGGGGAGCCAACGTGCTCAACATGGTCTGCGACCGGGACATCGACGCCGAGATGGGTCGCACGGCGGATAGACCCCTGGTGACGGGCGAGATCCCGGTCCGCAACGCCCTGGCCTTCGGGGTGATTCTCGGCCTGGTCGGACACGTCTGGCTGACCGCCACCGCCGGCGGCCTGGCGGCCTGGCTCACCACCGGAGCCCTCCTGTTCTACGTGGGCATATACACCATGGTGCTGAAGCGCCGCACGACCCAGAACATAGTCATCGGGGGTGTGGCCGGAGCGGTCCCGGTACTGGTGGGATCAGCGGCGGTCACCGGGGGCGTGTCCCTCGAGGCTGCGGTCCTATTCCTGGTGGTCTGCCTGTGGACCCCTCCGCACTTCTGGGCCCTGGCCATCCACTATCGCGATGACTACCGGGGGGCTGGGGTGCCCATGCTCCCCGTGGTCGCCGGGGTGGGGTCCACCATCCACCAGATCCGCATCTACACCGTGGCCACGGTAGCGGCGTCTCTTCTCGTGATACTCGGACGTGAGGTGGGGCTGGTGTACCTCCTACCTGTCCTGGCCACCGGGGTCTGGTTCATCGTGGGTTCCATCCGTCTCACCGAGGACCGGGCGATGGCGTTTTTCCGCGATTCGATCATGTACCTCACGATCCTGTTCGCGATGGTGGCCGCCGACGCCCTGGTTGGTACGCCCATCTGAGCGGAGTTCAGCACCGGGTGACCCAGACCTTCCTCACCGACTCACGAACGGGTGACCCAGACCAGCCTCACCGACTCACGAACGGGTGACCCAGACCTTCCTCAGGGACTCGTGAACGACCCACGTCGTGCGGCAGCCCGCCTCCAGGTGGACCAGGGACCCGGGCTTGAGTTCCAGGGAGGGACCGCCCTCGACGTCCACGGTGGCCCGGCCGGAGATGACCACGAAAATCTCGTCCTCCTCCACGTCGCGGGACGTACCCACGGTGTGTTCCCAGATCCCCACCTCCAGTCCCTCGGGGGCGGGGACCGTGGTCGAACCCGTCCGCGGTCGACCGAGGACGACCTTCCCGGGTTCCAGCTCGGTCAGCTCCAGGGCCACGGAGGGGGTGTCGATGCTGTAGCAGGCCATGACCCGAAGATAGGCCGTCGGGATCCCCGAGGCGCTCAGGTTCCGGTCAACTCGGCCACCACCGGGGCCATGGCCTCCACCGTTGCGTGGTCCTGCATCACCACGTAGCTGAATCCCCAGCGCTCGCGTCTCTCCCGCAGGGTGTCGGCGATCTCGGCGGTGGACCCGATGAGCAGGACCGGGACGTCGGCCACCACCTCGGGCGACATGCCGAACAGTTCACCCATTCCCCTCAGGGCACCCTCGCGGTCGTCGGTGACCTGGGCACCCATCACCAGCACGTTCAGCTCGATTCGGTCCAGACGGTCCCCGGCCGCCTCCCTCACCCACTCCAGCTTCCGGTCGAAGCTCTCGGGCACCACGTCGGCGATGGCCTCGGGGCCGACCTCGCCCGCCCTCAGGTTGGCCGTCACCCCCACGATGTCGGCCTCGCGGGCCGCGATGCCCAGCATCCGGGGACCGCCACCGCCGATGAGGATGGGAACCGGGGACTGCACCGGCTTGGGCAGCCCCTCCAGGGCGGAGATGTCGTAGTACTCGCCGTGGAAGTCCACCGGGCCCTCACCCAACAGGCCCCTGATGACCGTGAGGCTCTCCAGCATCCGGTCGATCCGCAC
>JALSTE010000490.1 GCA_026983855.1 Acidimicrobiia bacterium | reverse complement strand
TGGATTCTCCGAACCCACGATCTCGGCGGGCAGAGGCCATCCCGGGGTCGTCGGGGCAGTTCTCCTGGGGGTTGGCGATGAGTGACGGCGATGAGTGACGAGAGCCGACGGAGATGGCGGGAGGCCTACGGCCGGTCCCCCCTGAGGGAATCAGAGTTCACCACCATGTCGGGATTGCCCCTCGCCCCCCTCTACGGTCCCGAAGGAGCGGTTGACCCCGACGCACCCGACGGGGAGGGGGCCGGGGACGGTGTCCCCGAGCGGATCGGCTGGCCCGGCCAGTACCCCTACACCCGCGGTGTGCACGCCTCGATGTACCGCTCGCGGCTGTGGACCATGCGCATGTTCGCCGGATACGGCACCGCCCTGGAGACCAACAGGAGATTCCACGAACTGCTGGCCGCCGGTGGGGGCGGGTTGTCCACCGCCTTCGACATGCCCACCCTCATGGGTCTGGACTCTGACGACGTGATGGCCCTGGGGGAGGTGGGTCGCTGCGGGGTGGCCATAGACACCATCGAGGACATGGCCGACCTCTACGCCGGGATAGACCTCGAGAAGGTCACCACGTCGATGACCATCAACGCCCCCGCCGCGGTGATCATGGCCATGTTCATCGCCAACGCCGAGGAGCACGGGGCCCACCGCTCCCGTCTCGGCGGCACCCTGCAGAACGACATCCTCAAGGAGTACCAGGCCCAGAAGGAGTGGGTATTCCCCCCCCGGCAGTCGGTACGCCTGGTGGCCGACACCATCGAGTTCGCCACCGCCGAGATGCCCCGGTGGAACTCGGTGTCCATCTCGGGCTACCACATCCGCGAGGCGGGCTCCACGGCGGTGCAGGAACTGGCCTTCACCCTGGCCAACGGCTTCGCCTACGTGGAGGCGGCCCGCCGGCGTGGGGTCGACGTCGACGATTTCGCCCCCCGGCTGAGCTTCTTCTTCAACGCCCACATCGACTTCTTCGAGGAGATCGCCAAGTACCGGGCCGCCCGGCGTATCTGGGCCCGGTGGATGAGGGAGCGCTACGGGGCCCGAGATCCCCGTTCCACCATGATGAGGTTCCACACCCAGACCGCGGGGGTGTCGCTCACGGCCCAACAGCCCGAGGTCAACATCGCCCGCACCGCCATCGAGGCCCTGGCCGGGGTGCTGGGGGGCACCCAGAGCCTGCACACCAACTCCATGGACGAGGCCCTGGCCCTACCCACGGAGAAGGCCGCCCGCATCGCCCTGCGGACCCAGCAGGTGATCGCCCACGAGACCGGGGTCACCGACGTGGTCGATCCCCTCGGGGGAAGCTGGTTCCTCGAGGAACTCACCGACCGGATGGAGGACGAGGCCGAGAAGCTGTTCGCCCACATCGACCGGGCCGGGGGAGGTTCGATGCTCGAGGGGGCGTTCCACCTGATCGAGGAGGGCTGGTACCAGGGGGCGATAGCCGACTCCGCCTACGACTTCGAGAAACGCATCAACGAGGGATCCCGGGTGGTGGTCTCGGTCAACCGGTACCCCGAGGGCAACGAGGACGACCAACTGGAACTGCTCCGGATCAGCAGTGAGGAGGAGAAGCTCCAGACCAAGCGGGTCCAGCAGGTCAGGGCCGACCGTGACTCGGCGGCGGTGGAGGACGCCCTGGGGAACCTTCGGCGGGTGGCGGCGACGGAGACCAACCTGATGCCGTCGCTGTTGGACACGGTCCGGACCCGGGCCACGGTGGGTGAGATCATGAACACCCTGGCCGAGGTGCTGGGGCGCTACCGTGAGACGCCGTTCATCTGAATAGGACCCTCACCCGAGATCCGGCGACGGCGCCCCGGCGGTGTCGATTTGATCGTGACCGTGGCGAAACCACGGGAATTGGAGCACACCCGTGAAAAGAGTTCTGGTCATGGCCCTGGGTCTGGTGGTGGTGGCCGCCGGGTGCAAGGTCTCCATCGGAGGGGGTGACGCCAAGTCCGGGGTCGAGAAGGCGATCACGGAGAAGGCCGCCGAGCAGTTGGAGGGGTTCAACGTGACGTCCACCACCTGCCCCGAGGGCGTCTCCACCGACGAGGGGGCCACCTTCGAGTGCACGGTGGTGGTCAACGGCCAGGATCTCGTCGTCTCGGTGGTGGGTGAGGGAGGTACCAGGTTCAGCTTCGAGCAGAGGGACGCCATTCTCGACCTGGCGAAGGCCGAGGAGACGTTCACCGCCCAGTTCAGCGAGCAGGTCGGGTCCCCCGTCACCGTGAGTTGCGACGAGCCCACGGTT
>JALSTE010000489.1 GCA_026983855.1 Acidimicrobiia bacterium | reverse complement strand
GGTGAACTCGTCGATGTTGGCCCTGGTCCCCGGTCCGGCCGAGGCCGATGAGATGGAGGCCACGATCTCGGCGTACTCCACCGGCACCACCCGGGACACGGCGTGCACGATGGGAATCGTGGCCTGCCCCCCGCAGGTGACCATGTTCACGTTCATCTCGTCGATGTGCTCGGTGAGGTTGGCCGGGGGAACCACGTAAGGCCCGCGGGCGGCCGGGGTGAGGTCGACGGCCCGGATCCCCGCCTCCCGGTAGCGGGGTGCGTTCCGCACGTGCACGTAGGCCGAGGTGGCCTCGAAGATGAGGTCGGGCAGCTCGGCCTGGGAGAGGAGCCAGTCCACACCCTCCGGTGAGGCCTCCAGCCCCTCCCCCGCCGCCCTCTTGAGCCCCTCGGACTCGGGGTCGATCCCAATCATCCAGCGGGGCTCGATGTCGGGTGACCGCATGAGCTTGTACATGAGGTCGGTGCCGATGTTGCCCGACCCGACTATCGCCGCAGTGGCCATTCACTTACCGCCTTTCCCGGCTGTGCCGGCAGCTTCGGTGCCCCCGAACCCTCCCAGGGATCGGATGGGGACGAAGATCTGATTTGGTGTCATTCGACGACTGAGAACCCGACGGTGCCCAGTTCCTCGACCACGATCCTGTAGGTCGATCCGGACCTCAGGTGATGGGCGGCCGTCGCCCCGCCGGCCAGGACGATCCATCCCGGTTCCAGTCTCATCCCCGCCTCGCCCACGATTCGGGCCGCCTCCACCAGGGATCTGACGGGATCCCCCAGGATGGCGGCACTCGATCCGATCTGTACGGCTCTGCCGTCCTCCTCCAGCACCATCCCCAGATTGGAGATGGCGGTGGCCGGGTCGTTCCACCGACCCACCACGAATCCCGAGGACGACGAGTTGTCGGCGATGACGTCAGGCAGGGCAAAGGAGAAATTCTCGAAGCGGGAGTCGATGATCTCCGCCGCCGGTGCCACCCCCTCCACCGCCAGCATGGCCTCCGCCGCCGACACCCGCCCCCCCAGATGGTCGCCCAGGAGGAAGGCGATTTCGGGTTCGACCCGGGGGTGAACGTAGCCCGAAAGGGAGAGTTCACCGTTGTCGGCCACCCTCATGGCGTCACTCAGCCGGCCCCAGATGACGTCATCGAGGCCCATCTGGATCTGCTTGGCCCGGGAGGTGAAGCCCATCTTCACACCCACCATGGACTCACCCCGGGCCAGTCGCCGGGAGAACGACATGGCCTGGACGGCGTAGGCGTCAGCCACACCCAGGGGCTGGGAATGGGTGAACTGGGCGATGGCGGTTCCGGTGCGGGCCGCCTCGTCGGCCTCGGCCGCCAGGTCGGCCAGGGATCGGGGCTCGGTGGTCATGGGTGGTTCCTTCCGGGATCGGGGGGACAGATCATGGGGCGAAGGCGACGCTCACCGAGCCCAGTCCGGAGACCCGGGCCTCGACCACGTCGCCGGGCTGGACGGTGACCATGGGACCCAGGGCCCCCGAGAGGATGATGTCGCCGGCCCGCAGGGGTCGCCCCACCCCGGCCATGGTGCGGGCCAACCACGCCGCGGCCCCCAGGGGGCTACCCATGCAGGCCCGACCGGCCCCGGTTGACACCGGCTCGCCCCTGATCTCCATGACCATTCCGGCCGCCACCAGGTCCACGTCGGCCAGGGAGACGGGACGGGAGCCCAGCACGTACAGGCCGGCTGATCCGTTGTCGGCCACGGTGTCGAGGAGGCTTATGTCCCAGTTCTCCACCCGCGAGTCCACGATCTCGAGGGCCACGGCGGCGAAGTCGACCGCCCCGACCACCTCGGCCATGGTCGTGTCGGGATGGGGGAGATCCGAACCCAGAACGAACGCGATCTCAGCCTCGGCCTTTGGTTGGATCAGACGCCCCGGGGCGATCTCGGACCCGTCATCGACCGACATGTCGGCGAAGAGCATGCCGTAGTCGGGTTGGTCCACCCCCAGTTGCTGCTGCACGGCGGTGGACGTGAGCCCGATCTTGCGGCCGACCAGACGACGTCCGGCCTCCAGCCATCGGGCCGTGTTGATGTCCTGCACGGCGTAGGCGTCCTCGATGGTCCCCCCCTCCAGGAGGGAACGCACCGGTGGACAGGCGGTGGCCGTCTCGTGGGCGGAGAACAGCGCCGCCGCCGCCTCCTCGATACTGTCGGTGCTTGGTGCCATGTCGCTGGTGGTTCCCCTCAGAGCTTGACGCAGACGTTGGTGATCTCGGTGTAGAACTC
>JALSTE010000488.1 GCA_026983855.1 Acidimicrobiia bacterium | reverse complement strand
GGAAGAACCACTCCAGATCCCCGGTGGAATCGGTGGAATCGCCCGTCGTCCCCCGGGCCACCGGGTCCCATCCCGACGACTCCAGGAGATCACTCTTCTCCAGGGCCCGGCGGGCCACGTCCGGGTAGTGACCCGACACCCTCAGGGCGTCGAGCAGGTGCTCCTCCAGGGAGTCTCCCGTGATCCGATTCTCTGACCACCGGGCCAGTGACAGCCGTTCCACCAGACCGGCGTAGCCATCGAGGTCCAGACCCACCCCCTCCAGCCAGTGCTCCAGCGCCCCGGCATCGGCCAGACCGTGGGTCCGGCGGAGGTGGTCGGAGGTCTCGTCCACCAACTGCTGGGTGGGTCGAATCCCGGCTTGGAGGGCGTTCTGCGCACCCAGCCGGTTCCTGAGGGCCTGACCGAATACAGCGGGACCCACCACGGGGTCCAGTAGTGCCTCCCGGACCACCGCCCCCATGGCCGGGGCCCCGTCGCCGATCCGGCGCCATCGGTCCTCCTCCTCGCCCATGGCCCGGAAGTGTGACGTCGCCAGGAACACCGGGGGCGGAACGGGATTCGTCCGCTCCCCCTCCGACCAGCGCCGGGCCCCTTCGAGGAGGACCACGGCATCCTCCTCCTTGGCCTCCACCCTGAACCTCCCCAGACCGTCCAGGAACGCCCGGGCCATCCCGGGGGAGAGACCGAGCTTCACCGCCGTCCCGGTGATCTCGGGGTACACCCGCTCGGGGTAGAAGAGCGCACGGCTGGCGGCCAGCAGCAGTTCGGCCCCCTCCGGGGTGATCTCCCCCAACTCAACCGCCCTCCCAACCGTGAAATGGACGTCGGCATGGGGTTCGGAGTAGCGGGCGAAGTCCGGGGCCGGGCCGTGGGCGAGGGCCACGTCGGCATCGCTGAGTACCCCACTGACCACCAGATCGTGCACACGGCCCACCCCCTTCATCCCCAGTGGGCCCATCTCGGCCGCCCTCAGGGCGCCCATGGAGGACGCCCCCACCACCGTGCACCCCTCCGACAGGGCGAAGAGGATCTCCTTGTGCCAGACCGCCGGTAGGTGCTCGAAGTAGCCGTCGATCAGTCCGATGAATCCCCATCCGTCCAACACAGCTCGGCGAATGTCCCCCCTCTGAGCGGGGGGAGCGATCGTTGTCTCCGGCGCCAGGGATGCGGCCCGGGCCGGATCCAGACTGGGTCCCACAAAGACGATCGACCCCCGAGCCGAGCTCACCGGTACTCCAATACCGCCGACAGCCGGGAGCCCGGCCGGGTCCTCTCGGCCGGATTGGATTCCAGGCCCGGGGCGATGACCTTCACCACGGGTATCCCGATGGTGGGGTCGGTGAGGTCAACCGCCACCGGCTCGGGCAGTCCGGCCCCCAGGATGCGGGCCAGGACCAGATCGATGTCCTCCTCCACCCAGGTGCCACGGTGGTCGGGAACCTCTCCGTAGTCCCCGGGTCGTGCCTCGGTGTCGAGATGCCGACGTAGCTCCGTCACCGCCGCTCCGTCGGTGCCCTTCTCCAGCGACGCCCGGGTGATGTCATCACGGGAGGCGCAGATGGCGGTGACTCGGGCCTGGGCCACCTCGGTGACGGCCCGCCTCAGGGCGATGGCGCGGTTTGGATGGCAGCCATGACCCCCGATCACGGGAACCCGCCGGAACAGGCCCATGGAACCGTCGATGGCCGTGGCACTGAATGCCGCGATCCCCAGATCCGAGGTCATGGACCACAGGTACAACGAGATCCCCACCGCCCCGAACCTCCCGATCAGGTCCCGGAGGGCGGGATCGGTGATGCTGTCCGGCTCGATCCTCGTCACATCGGGGAGACTCCGCGGCCTGTTCCACCACAGGGCGTTGGCGTCCCTCTCCACCACCTCGCACAGACCGTGGAGTACCGCCTCCTCCCGACAGTTGCCCGAGGCCAGTCCGTTGGTGCCACCGTAGAAACATCCCGTCAGGTAGGGCCGGGGCTCCACCAGGTCCATGTCGACCATCTCGAAGGGGACCAGCCTCTCGGTCCCGGTCGCCAGACCAGTCCCCAGGACCCAGGGAATGCGGATGTGGTCGTTGAACCGGGAGCCCTCCCGGCGGGCCAGGGACCCGACCTCGCACAGGGGTGCCCCCCGGGCCCGCAATTCGGAGTGCGAGGCCAGAGTGAGCGGCGCCGAGTAGTTCTCGGCGTGGTGGAACTCCAGGGCCTCCATGGCCGCCGACACCCGGGCCGCATCCAGGGTGGCGCCCTTGCCCTGGCTGACCGACAGCGAACGCGACCCTGGCCGCACCGCCTGAACCACGGGGATTCCCACATGGTCCAGAGCGGTCACGTCGGCCAGGCGGGTCACCCCGATCCGGTCCAGCACCGGCATCAGGCGGGCCAGCGTCACCGAGGTGTCGACGGTCCGTCCCGGCCGGGCGCCGTAGCGGTGCCGTTCACCCGCGGGACCTGACACCGACACCGCCGTTGTCCGCTCTCAGGTGGCGGTGGGAGCGAGGGAGTAGGTGCTCTGCATCGGACCCGGACGCATGATCGGCCCGCTGAATCCGAACGAGAGGGGCTTCACCTTGGGCCTGAGGGGTCGGCGGGCGAAGCCCTGGACCTCACCCTCCCCGGACTCGGCGGCAATGGCCTCGGCCACACCGGAATCGATCTTGAACTCCGCCAGGCGGTCACCGGGGATGAAGTAGGCCTCGTCGGAGTTCCCGACCAGTACGCCTTCCACTCGATCAGACATCGTTGTTTCTCCTTGTCGTCTTCCAGCCGACCCGGCGGGTCGGACAATGAGGTAGACGGCACCCGACCACGGCGGTTACACCACCGGTCACCATTGCGGCCCGGGATGTCACCGCCAGTGGTCACCGGAGCTCAACACCTGGCCGGGAGCCAGCAACTGCCCCGGAGCCAGGGGGATTCGACCACTCAAGGCTGCCAGGTGGCCCGAACTCACCGCCTGGCGACGGCCACCGACGGCACTCGAGAAGTAGAGGAGCCGCCCCGCTTCGGGCGATGGCGGGACCACACCCACCCCGGAGAGGTGAACACCACCTCCGCCGTACTGGTCGGGGGGGCTCAGACCCACGGCGAAATCCACCGCCAGGTCCCGGTTGGGGGGCAGGGGATGGTGCAGGGTCAGATCGTGATCGGGATGGTGCTCACCGTCATATGCCATCAGCACCGGGGACCGGGCCGCCTCGGGTAGGAGGCGAATACCCCTCTCCGATGTCATGGCCTCGGAGATGCGGTGCACCAGCTCCCTGACGCGCTTCTCGCCCATGACCTTCTCCGCCGGCGCGACGGTCAGCCCGCGGAGACCTCCCCGCCCCCGGGTGAGGGGATCGAGGGCGTGTTCCCATTCCCGGCACTCGTCCTCACCCATGAGCGGGATCCAACCCCACATGGTCGGGATCTCCGCCACCAGCCTGACGACCGGCTCCCCCTCCGGAGGTCTCACCCGTCCCGCCGGGCTGAGGAGCTCCCTCACCGGGGGATCCCACCCCTGCTCCGGAACGAGGGCGGGGTCGATCCGTCCGACCAGGTCGGTGAGGGCGTCCAGCCGCGCACCTACCGGACCATCCAGGATCTCCTCATAGGAGATTTCCACGGTGGGGAACTCCCCGAGCAGGGCCGACTGGTGACCAACCTCTTCCCGAAGATCGGCCAGCTCCAACGCCAGGGCCCCGGGATCCACCTCCCCCACCCGGTGGCCGCGGTGGAAGGAATTGAGGTTCCTGGCGATCAGCAGGGAGCGGGCCTGGGCGGTGAGATCCCGGCGAACGAGGTGGACGATGGTCCCGCCGGAGTCCAGCCAGCGTCGGTATAGGTGGGTGTTCTGGCGGTCCGAGAGCAGGTTCCCCGGGTGATGCTTCACCACCCTGGCGCTCTCCGCCAGGTCCTCCACCGAGGTCCAGAAGTCCCGGGTACCGGGACCACCGTGACGGTTGTAGGGCTCGTGGACCACCTCTCCATCACCGGGAAGGATGAGATCCAGAATCCGTTCCAGGGTGGTCGACCCGGATCGGGGGTATGACGCCAGCAGAACCCGCGGTCGTTTGTTCACAGAATCCGGGACGTCGAAACCCGACCCCGGTTACGGAGTGGACGGTGGGCCGGACCACGCCGTGTCCTCCGCGGACGATGGACACGGTGGCGGATCAGGCGCCCCGCCGCCCTGCCGACCGGACTCCGCCCCTGCCACTAGCGGCTGACAGTCACCCCCATCCGGGCCAGGTACACCGCCCGGACGGCGAAGGCGCTGCGGATGTCGTTGATCAGGTCGGCCAGGAACTCACTGCGGTAGGTGTCGTCCATCACCGCTGACACGCTGATCTGAAGGGCGGAGAAGGCCCCGATGAAGCCGGCCACCGTCACCAGTTCCCAGGTGACCACGAAGCCGTCCCAGGGACTCCAACCCGAGATCTCGGTGTGGGTGGTCCACGACCTGATTACGTCGGGATCCACGAGGAAGCTGCCGAACAGCACGTAGAAGGCGGTGACCACCCCCCAGACCAGGACGATCTGCACCCCCTGGGAGAACAGCCAGATGAGGCCGACGTTGAACCAGTCGGCCCGGGTCAACGACGGGGGTTCGGGTCGCCCCGAAAGACCCTCCACGTCGATGGGGCACAGGGGCGAGTCATCGAGGTAGCCGCACACCTCGTCCCAGGATTCGAAACGACGGAGTCGGTCCACCTCCCGGGGCAGTCTCAGGAGGATGAAGGTGGTGCCCACGGCGGCGAACATCCCCACCGCCAGGGCGAAGTCCCGGATGTCGAGCTCCGCCGCCACCTGCCAGATCTCCGCCGTGAGGAACACGAACATGGAGAACACCAGCACCAGGGGAAGGGACCGGGCCATGAGGTTCAACAGGCCGAAGATCTGTCGCCAGGTCTGGACGAGGGCCCAGCGGGTCATCGGCACCAGGCCGTAGAGAATCACGGCGTACAGCACGATGAGCACCCCGATGTTGAACCCCACCGTGAGCAGGGCCCCCTTGAAGCGGGCTCCGATCACCAACGGCAGCAGGGCGGGGAGGAAAACGAAACCGGCCAGTTCCAGGGGGCCCACGTCGTCGGGGCGCCGGAACGCCGGACGGCCCCGGTAGCGGTTCAGGGCGGCGTAGCTCCCGGCCAGCAGAGAGGCGCCGGCCGCCAGGGCCAGGGCGTTGTGCCACCAATCCCAGTTCGTGTCGGCGGCGACGACCACCTCGAACACGAACACCAGGGTCATGGCCGGCAAGGCCCGGGTGAACACGTCCTCCGCCGCGTTGTACTTGTCGATGAAGTGGGGAATCCCCCTCCGGATGAACCACTCCTCGATGCGGTCCCTCAGCTCGGGATCCAACCCGGGAGGGTCCACCGGTTCGGGCTCAGCCACGGACGGGAACCAGACGGCGCAGTTCGGTGACCACGGACTCGAGATCGGAACCGACATCCAGGCCGGTCATCCCCAGGGCCCGGGCCGCCTCGACGTTGAGGGGATGGTCGTCCAGGAAGACCGCCCGCTCGGGGGCCACTCCCAGCTCTCCCAGGGTGAGTCTCCAGATCTCGGGATCGGGCTTGCGCAGACCCACCCGGCAGGAGTCCACCACCACGTCGAACCACCCCAGGGGTATGACCCGACGCCAGTCGGCCCACTCCCTCACGTTGTTGGTGAGGATGGCCGTGGCCACCCCCGCCTCCCGCAACCGGCGCACCTCGTGGACGATCTGCCAGTGGGCCCCGGCGTTCTCGAACACGTTGAAGTCGGCGGCCCTCAGATCGTGGGCCGGGTGACCGGGAGGGAGCACCCGGGAGAACTCCGCCCTCATGGAGTCCATGAACTCGTCCAGGGACACCTCCCCCACCTCCACCCGGTGCCACATGGGGGGCTCGGTTCCGGGCTCGGGGACGGCCGCGTACTCCCGGAACATCACCATCATCACCTCGTCGGGGATGTCATGCTGCTCCTTCCACCTCAGGCCCGACTCAAACGGGGACTCGACCAGCACCCCACCAACATCGAATATGACCGCCTCGAAGGCCGGGGGTGTCACCGGTTCAGGTCCCGGGCCTCGGTCAGCACCCGCAGATGGGGGGCGGGGACGGTGAGCACCAACCGGTCGACCCCCATGTCGGCGTAGTGACGGTGCTCCTCGGACCCGGGATCCAGGTAGGCCGGGGCGTAGGGCTGTTCGACGGTGAGCAGGAAATCCTCCCGACCGGCCTCGGACGCCGCCCGACGGGCCACCCCGAGGAGGCCCTCGAGGTCCGTCTCATAGGAGTGCAGGTTCACCCCGTCGCCCACCCGTCCGGCCAGGGCCGCCATCCGGGGGCCGTTGGCCCCGATGATGATCCGGGGGGTCACGTCGGGACGGAGGAAGGTCCGGGCCCCCCGGAGACTGAAGTACTCCCCCTCGAGGTCCCCACGGCCCCGCCAGATCGCTCTCATCAACTCCACCCCCTCGGCCACCATTCGCCGTCGGGGGCCGGCCCCCAGGGGGGTCATTCCCAGCATCAGCACCTCCGACGCGTACTGCGACTCGGGCCCCGAGCCGGCCCCCACCCCCAGGTTGAGGCGCCCCCCCGAGAGCTGTTGCACGGTGGCGGCGGCGACCGCGGTTATACCGGGGTGGCGCACGGTCACGTTGGTGACCATGGGACCGATCTCGATGGTCCGGGTCGAGGCGGCGATGGCCCCCAGCATCGACCACACCTCCAGGGCCCGCTCGTGGCCCATGGCCTCCCCGGCCAGGTGATCGTAGATCCACGCCCCGGCGAATCCGGCCTCCTCGGCCACCCGGACCGCCTCGACCAGCTCGGCGGGGGTGGTGTCGAAGGTGCTCAGGATCACGTCCAGCTTCATGGCCCGAGAGCTTCCCACAACCGGACCGGGCCGACCCGCTTCCCCTTGCCCCTGGTCTCCCGCCCCCCCCGATCTGTGACTACGGGGGACCGCCCAGCAGTCCCCCGTGGTCACAGATCAATGGAGATGGAGGGGGGGGAAACCTTCGGGTGTCAGCTCCAGATGGCCTCGCGGGTGGCGGGGTCGAAGAAGTGGAGCTTGGCGACGTCGACCGCCACCCTCATCCGTGCTCCCTCGACCACCCGACTGGTGGGATCGAACCTGGCCACGGCATTGGCCGCCCCACGTACCTCCTCCCCGGCGTCGGGATCTCCGGAGTCGACGGTGGCGGCGTCGAGACCGAAGTGCACCACGATCTCCGAGCCCAGGGCCTCGACCAACTCGACCGTAGACTCCAGGGTGGTTCCCTCCGGAGCATGCCCGACCAGGGCCGCGTCCTCGATGTCCTCGGGTCGGATGCCGACGATCACCGCCATGTTCTCGGCCCCGCCCAGGGCCGGTCGGGCGGCGATCACCTCGGGGGGAACCTCGAGGGTCTGGGATCCCAGGGACAGGGAGGTTCCGCTCAGGTGTCCCTCGTAGAGGTTCATCGAGGGCGACCCGATGAAGGCGGCCACGAACACGTTGGTGGGTCGGTGGTACAGGTTCTGGGGGGTGTCCACCTGCTGGAGGTAGCCATCCTTGAGAACCGCCACCCGGTCACCCATGGTCATGGCCTCGATCTGATCATGGGTCACGTAGATGGTGGTGACCCCCAGTTCCCTCTGCACCCGGGCGATCTCGGCCCTCATCTGGACCCTCAGCTTGGCGTCGAGGTTCGACAGCGGTTCGTCCATGAGGAAGGCGGCCGGCTGGCGCACTATGGCCCGACCCATGGCCACCCGCTGACGCTGCCCACCCGACAACTGCCCCGGCTTGCGGTCCAACAGGTCGGTGAGCTCCAGGATCGAGGCCGCCTCCCGGATCCGGCGGTCGGCCTCCTTCTTGGGGGTCTTGGCCAGCTTCAGGGCGAATCCGATGTTGTCGTACACCGTCATGTGGGGATAGAGGGCGTAGTTCTGGAACACCATGGCGATGTCGCGATTCTTGGGTTCCAGATCGGTGACCACCCGCCCTCCGATACGGAGTTCACCGGTGCTGATCTCCTCGAGGCCCGCGACCATGCGCAGGGCGGTCGACTTTCCGCAGCCGGAGGGACCGACCAGTACCAGGAACTCACGGTCCGAGATGTCGAGGGACAGGTCGTGGATGGCCTGAAATCCGTTCGGGTACACCTTGGTGACCCGGTCCAGAACTACCTCAGCCATGGCTGGTCCTCCTCCGCCTGGGCGGTGTGTGTGTCGGTCGCGGTCTGCCCGGGGATGGGGGTCATGTCGTTCGGGTCACCTTTCTGATGGCCCGGGGGAGGTCGGGGTCCAGCCCCCGAGCCGTGGCCAGGCGGTAGGTGAAGAGCTGGGCGGCCACCACGGTGACCATGGGGCTCAACCACTCCGGCACCCCGGGGACGGCCAGGGGAGCTGAGGCGATGTCCAGTACCTCGGGCCGATCGGAGACCACCGCGGTGCGCACGTTGAACTCTCCGGCCAGCCTCTCGACCAGATCCCGGACCCCGGCCAGGGCGGCACCCCCGGGAGCCACCACCAGGGCGGCCATGGTGTCCGACGCCAGGGCCAGGGGACCGTGGGCGAAGTCGGCGGTGGAGAACGGCAGAGCCGCCACCCCCGCCATCTCCTGGAGCTTCAGGGCCCACTCGAAGGCGGTCGAGAGATTGAAGCCACGACCGAGCACCACCACCGGTGCGGTGTCGGTGAACCCCCCCACGACGTCGGAGATCGCATCGGCCCGTTGCAGCACCAGCCTCACCGCCTCCGGCACCTGGTACAGGTGGGCGTGATCCCCCCGGAGGGCCGCCGACAGGCGGGCGATGGCCATGAGCTGTGCCGTGTAGGTCTTGGTGGCGGCCACCGCCTTCTCCACCCCGGCCTCGATGGGCAGGCACATGTCGGCCGCCGCGGCCAGGGGTGACCCGGGATTGTTGGTGATGGCCAGGGTGGGCCGATTCGCCTCCCGGGCCGCGGCCAGGACCGCGACCAGGTCGGGGGACTCACCCGACTGCGAGATTCCCACCACCATGGCCCCCTCCAGGGCGGGAGGGGTTCGATAGACGGAGAACAGCGATGGTGTGGCCAGTCCCACCGCCAGGCCATTCCGGGACCCCCACACGTACTGCGCGTAGCGGGCGGCGTTGTCCGATGTGCCCCGGGCGGCTATGAGGACCCAGTCCGGAGCCACGTGCTCGATCCAGCGGGCCACCTCCAGCACCCGGTCGGTGTTGAGGGCCAGGGCCCTCTCCATGGCGGCGGGCTGTTCGTGGATCTCCTGCCACAGGCTCATGTGGGGCTGCCCTCGCTGACCGCAGTCGCCGTGGAAGACACCGGAAGCACGCCGTGCACCAGTTCACCGCCGATGACGGTGGCCCGGACCTCCAGGGAGTCGTCCAACAGCACCAGGTCGGCTCTGGCCCCGGGGAAGAGCCCACCCCTTCCCAACTCGCCCAGCAGTGAGGCCGGGGTGGAGGTGACCGTGGCCAGGGCGTCCACGAAACCACAACCGGTGAACCCGACGAGATTGCGGACCGCCCGGTCCAGGGTCAGGACACTCCCGGCCAGTGCGCCCTCCGCCGTCCTGGGCACCACCCCGTCGTGGTGAACCGTCACGCTCCCCAGACGGTAGGTGCCCGGCGGGGCCCCCATGGCGGCGATGGCGTCGGTGACCAGGGCCAGACCCTCGGGATCCTTGAGCGCCAGGACCAGGGACACCACCGCCGGATGCACGTGCCGGCCGTCGGCGATGAGGCCCACCGTGACCCGGGGGTCACCGAGCAGGGCCCCGACCATGGCCGGATCACGGTGGCCGAGGCCCCTCATGGCGTTGAAGAGATGGGTCCCCGCCGTGGCCCCCAGATCCAGGGCCCTCACCGCATGATCGAAGTCGGCGTCGGAGTGTCCCAGTGACACCACCACCCCCGCCCGGGCCAGCATCTCGATGACCGGACCGATACCGTCCAGTTCGGGGGCCAGGGTCACCATCCGCACCTGGCCGCTCTGGACCCACCGCCGGGCGGTGGTGACGTCGGCCCCGGTGATGAGGGTGGGGTCGTGGGCCCCGGCGCGGGCGGGGGAGATCATGGGTCCCTCGAGGTGGAGACCCAGGGGAACGGCTCCGGCGTAGCCCGGCGGGGGCCCGGCTCCCAGCACCGCCGTCGCCTCCGCCACCACCGCGGGGATGGAGGTCACGATGGTCGGCAGGAAGGCGCTGACACCGGTGGCCGGGAGCCGGGCCCCGACCTCCCATATGGATCCGGGGTCGGAGGCGAAGTCGTACCCGAACCCGCCATTTATCTGCAGATCGATGAAGCCGGGGGCGACGATGAGTCCGGAGGCGTCGAGCACCTCGTCACCTGGGTCGGGGAGAGGTTCGGGGGAACCCGGGACCATCGCCACCCGGCCGCCGCGGACCACCAGTTCACCGCTCACGGGGCCTTCGGGGGTGACGACGGTGCCTCCCGCGATGAGGAGTGAGGGCTCCCGCTCGCCGCTCATCGGACCGTTCACCTCACATCTTCCCTATACCGGCGGTGAGGCCGGCGATGATCTGCTTGGTGGCCACCAGGAAGAGAACCACCA
>JALSTE010000487.1 GCA_026983855.1 Acidimicrobiia bacterium | reverse complement strand
AGTGAAGACTGAACAGTTGAGGCCCCGGTAGCGACCGGTTATTCGGTCCGGGGGCCTGGTCCTAGTCCCCGGTTCCGTAGCGGGGGACATCGGGCCCCACCCTCTGGCTGAACAGTTCCAGAATCTCGCCGGGCTCGGCGTACCTCCCCTCACGGTGCTTGGAGAACAGGATCTCACCGTCGACGATCACGTCGAACACCCCCTTGTCCCCGGTGTACAGGGTGAGGGACTCGATGACGTGTTGGTAGTTCGTCAGCAGGTCCTTCGTCGTGCTCACGGCACGCTCGGAATAGTCTCAGAGAACGCAGTAGAGAATCTCGACCTTGTGCAGCAGCATCATCACTCCCGTGGTGTTGGGGACGGGGGCCGAACCCCCGGTCCCCCCCAAGCTAGGTGCCGATCGGGCCGTCCGCCGGGGATCAGGTGACCAGTTCGGCGTCGGGCACGGCGTCGGTGCGGGTGGGCATGCCCCCTCCGGGAACGTCCATACCGTCGTCGAACACCTCGGACCGCACCCACAGGCGGAGGAGGTGACGCCGGGGGGCGGGCGGAGGGGGATCCTCGAAGGGGGTGCGGGCGTGCAGGATGACCGAATTCTTGAGGAGCTGCACGTCACCGGGACGGAGGTCCATGGGGAGACTGCTCCCCGGTTCGGAGGTCAGTTCGTCGATCAGGTCCAGGACCTCGATCTGCTCGGGGGTGAGGCGGGGGGCCTCGGCCAGCCTCTGGGAACCGCGGATGTACCAGCCCACGTAGAAGGTGTTCAGCCGACCGTTGATCATCTGGCAGATGGGTACGGTGAAGTAGGGCGGGGCCCCCTCCGGCTGCTGGTCGTGGAGGTCGTAGGGGTAGGGCTCGAACAGGACGGGAACCAGGTCGGGACGGCGGGCGGCGAACCGGTTGAACAGGGTGACCGAACTGGTGACCAGACTCAGGCCGCCACGTTCCGCCGGATGGAGGCACATGAGCCCGATGATGTCGGCCCCGTCGGTGTGGAACCCCAGGCCCACCCTGGTGCGGTAGAGGCGTATGGAGGGGTCGTCGGGGTCGTCGCCGGTGTCGCGGACGTGGCCCAGCAGGTCGCCGGCGGCGTTCTGGGCCACCGGTCGACCGAGGTGGCAGCCCAGCATCCACCAGGCCATCTCGGTCTGCTCGGGGGTCATGGACCACACCGGGACCCCCCGCACCAGTTTCAGCCCCCGACCGCGGTCGATCTCATCGAGCCACCGGGCGATCACCGGACCCAGGACGGGTAGGTGGGCCTCCTCACGGGAAACCTCGGCGAGGGTCAGGCCGTCTTCGATGAGTCGGGCGGCGGTGGACGAAAGGTCCTCCGCCTCGGCGGGGGACAGTACGTGGATCCAGTCATCGGAGCCGGCCAGGTCGTCGGGCGTCCAGGCCTCGGGTCTGTGGATGGGGGCCTCGGGTATGGCGGTCATCGTCGGCCATCCGGTTCCACGGCGGTCCAGGCCTCGGGTGTGGCGGTCATCGTCGGCCGGTCGGTTCCACGGCGGTCCAGGCCTCGGGTGTGGCGGTCACGGTTTCCCCTCGCGGTCGGCGGATTCCCCGGTGTGAAACTAGCTCGCCGGGGAGGGAAGGGGGCCACCGTTCCCCCGACGGCGGCGGCATGGGTGGGGCACAATTGGGCCATGGTGACCGAAACGGGATTCACGGTCGGTATCGAGGAGGAGTACCTGATCGTGGATCGGGAGACTCGGGAGCTGGTGCGTGAGGCCCCGCCCTCGCTCATGGCCGAGTGTCAGGAGGCACTGGGGGAACAGGTCTCGCCGGAGTTCCTGCAGTGCCAGATCGAGATCGGCACCCGGGTGTGTTCGGACCTGGCGGGAGCCCGAGATGAACTCCGACGGCTGAGGTCCAGCATCTCCGAACTGGTGTCGGGCCACGGTCTGGCGATGATGGCGGCCTCGACCCACCCCTTCTCCGCCCGGGGAGCCACCGAACTCACCAAGAAGGACCGATACGAGGGCCTGGCCCACGACCTCCAGCAGGTGGCCCGCCGGCTGATCATCTCGGGTATGCACGTGCACGTGGCCATCGAGGATCCCGAGGCCCGCATCGACCTGCTGGGTCAGGCGGCCTACATCCTTCCCCATCTGCTGGCGCTGAGTACCTCCTCCCCCTACTGGGAGGGGACCGACACCGGGCTGCAGAGCTACCGCATCGCGGTCTGGGACGAGCTCCCCCGCACGGGCATGCCACCGGAGTTCTCCAGTTTCAGCGAGTACGAACGTCAT
>JALSTE010000486.1 GCA_026983855.1 Acidimicrobiia bacterium | reverse complement strand
ACCGTGCCATCCGGGGGGCGGCCGAATCATCGGCCGCCCCCCCGGGGCTCTGAATAGACTCACCGTCGGGTCCCGAGGGGCCGGCGAACACGGGGGAACCCAATGCTCGACATCCTGAGTTCATTCACCACGGTGGCCCTCGGGATCGGCGTCTATTTCGCCATTGTCGGCACCCTCTACGGCGCCACCCTGCTACTTCCCGTGGGGCCCCGGGAGCGGGCCCAGTCCTGGGTCTTCGTCGGTCCGGCCCTGGCCCTGCTGTTCATCGGCCTTCTGGTCCCGGCCCTCCGAACCATCTACCTGAGCTTCTTCACCGGTCCCACGGCGTCGAAGTTCACCGGTATCAACAACTACCGGATCATGGTCACCCGTTCGGACAATCTGATCGTGCTCCGCAACAATTTCTTCTGGCTGGTCGGGGTGACCTCGATCAGCACCATCCTGGGACTGGGTATCGCCCGCCTGACCGACGGGATGAGGGGGGAGTCCACGGCCAAGGCCCTGATCTTCCTCCCGATGGCGATTTCACTGGTTGGTGCGGGGATCATCTGGAAGTTCGTCTACGCCTTCACCGGGAACCGCAGCGTCGACCAGATCGGACTCCTGAACCAGGTGTGGATCTGGCTGGATCCGATACTGCCCGGCCATCAGGACCCCCAGCAGTGGCTTCTCGTGACCCCGTGGAACACGTTCTTCCTCATTGCGGTGATGATCTGGGTTCAGACCGGATTCGCCACGGTGCTGTTCTCCGCCGCCATCAAGGGAGTCGACGACACCCTCCTCGAGGCGGCCCGCATCGATGGGGCCAACGAGCGGCAGGTGTTCTTCGGGGTGGTCATCCCCTCGATTCGCCCCACGATCGTGGTGGTGCTCACCACCACGACCATCGCCGTCCTCAAGGTGTTCGACGTCGTGCGGGCCATGACCGGGGGCAACTTCGAGACCGAGGTCATCGCCAACGACATGTTCGACAAGAGTTTTCGCGAGGGGAATCCGGGTTACGGCGCCGCCCTGGCCACGGTTCTGTTCCTGGCCGTGATCCCCATCGTCTGGGTGAACGTGCGCAGCATGAGAGTCAGCCGGGAGAACGCATGACCACCACCGTCCACCCCGCGGAGGGCACCTCCCCCGAGACCTCTCCCCCTCCCCCGAAGAAGCCCTCACGCATCGGCGTCGGCGCCCATCTGCACAAGACCCTCACCACCAAGTTCGTGGTGTGGACCATCGTGGCCCTGTGGAGTATCCCCACCCTCGGGCTGCTGGTCTCCTCGATCAGGCCCGAGCGCAAGGTGAAGACCACCGGTTGGTGGACCTTCTTCGTCGACCACCAGACGACCCTGCAGAACTACCGCGACGTCCTCGCCGATCGGGCCAGCGGCGGCCAGATGGGCGCCTATTTCCTGAACTCCATCAAGATCACCATTCCCGGCACCGTGGTACCCGTGGTGATAGCGGCCTTCGCCGCCTACGCGTTCTCGTGGATGACGTTCAAGGGTCGGGACTGGCTGTTCGTGGCCGTGGTCGCCCTCATGGTGGTTCCCCTCCAGATGGCGTTGATTCCCCTCCTCCAGCTCTTCACCGGTGGCGCCCACATCGGTTCCATTCCCGTGATCCCCGATCTCGGACTGTCGAACTCGGTGGCCACCATCTGGATCGCCCACACGATCTTCGCCCTCCCCCTGGCCGTGTTCCTGCTGCGAAACTTCATCGGCTCACTGCCCCGGGAACTCATGGAGGCGGCCCGGGTGGACGGGGCCAGCCATCTGGTCACGTTCGTGCGGGTGGTGCTCCCCCTGGCGATCCCGGCCATCGCATCCCTGGTCATCTTCCAGTTCCTGTGGGTCTGGAACGACCTCCTCGTGGGCCTGGTGTTCGGAGCGGGCAAGGCCACCGCCCCCATGACCGTCCGTCTGGCGGAGTTGTCCGGCGACCGGGGTCAGGACTGGCAGAGACTCACCTCGGGGGCGTTCGTCACCATGATCGTCCCTCTGATCGTGTTCTTCAGCCTCCAGCGGTACTTCGTGCGGGGACTTCTCTCGGGCAGTGTGAAGAGCTGAGGCGATCCCCTTGATCGTCTGTGCGGGGGAGGCCCTGGTCGACATTCTCCCCGGGAGCCGGCAACCGGCACCGGGCGGAGGTCCGATGAACGCCGCCGTGGCCGCCGCCCGACAGGCGGCCCCGGCCGCCTTTCTCGGCCGCATCTCAACCGACGCCGAGGGAGAGCTCATCATCGCCCATCTGAGGGCCAACGGCGTCGA
>JALSTE010000485.1 GCA_026983855.1 Acidimicrobiia bacterium | reverse complement strand
CGAGTACTCCTCCAGGAAGTGGTGCTCAACCGCCCAGGCGTGGTCGATTCCCAGACGGTCGGCCAGCTCCACCTGTTCGATGGCCTCGGCGATGATCCGCCGTTCGGAGTCCTCCGCCCAGGGCTTGGGGAGTTGCAACTCGTAGAAGATCCCGAACCTCATGTGTCCCCCTGTCCCCGGTGGTGGTCCCCCCAGCCTGCCCCCTGGGGAGGGGGTCGACCAAGCTCAGGTGGCGAACACGGGGGGCAGGGTGTCGCCGGCGGTACCTGTCGTGGGCGTCGGGATCAGGTGGCGAACACGGGGGGCAGGGTGTCAGCCCAGGGGGCGGCGGCCTCGATCTGGGAGGCCAGTCGGATCAGAAGGGCCTCACCGGCGGAGGGACCGACGAACTGGACTCCCACCGGAAGCCCCTCGGGGGTGCGGTGCAGGGGGAGGGAAACTGCCGGCTGTCCGGTCATGTTGAACTGGGCGGTGAAGAGCATCAACCGACCCAGGCGACGGCCTCCCTGGCGGGGGTCGGTCAACCAGCCGATGGGGGGAGGGGGTTCGCCCAGGGTGGGGGTGACCAGCACGTCGAATCCGGGGGAGCCGTCGGCGGGGTGCCACCAGGCGGCCATGCGTCGCCCGTAGGCGTGCATGGCGTCCACCGCGGCCATGTAGTCCACCCCACTGACGGCCCGGCCGATCTCGGCCAGTCGGAGGTTCATGTGCTCCAGATCGCCGGGCCCCACCTGGCGTCCCAGGATCTCCTCGATGTGGGAGACCGAGGAGGCGGTGCCCACCGCCACCAGCCGGAGGAAGACGTCGTTCCAGTCGGGCTCGTCGAGGGCCGCGGGGTGGGAGACCTCGACGTGATGCCCGAACTCCTCGAGCAGCCTCCCGGTGTCCATCACCGCCCGACGGCACTCTGGGTGCACGTCGGCCCCGGCGATGGTGGGGGCCAGGCCGATTCGCAGGATGCCGGTGGGGGCACCCACCTCGGCCTCGAAGGGCCGCTCGGGGGGAGGGGCCCAGTAGGGGTCGCCCACGGCGGGAGCGCTGATGGCGTCCAGGGCCCGGGCGGTGTCCCGCACGCTGCGGGTGACCACCCCGTCGATGGCCATTCCGGCCCAGGCCTCACCGACCATCGGACCGTGACTGACCCTTCCCCGGGAGGGCTTGAGCCCCACGAGGCCGCATTCGGAGGCGGGTATGCGGATCGAACCCCCACCGTCGTTGGCGTGGGCCATGGGCACCATACCCGCGGCCACCGCCGCCGCCGATCCCCCCGAGGATCCTCCGGTGGAGTGGCCGGTGTCCCAGGGGTTGAGGGTGGGGCCGAAGGCCTCGGGTTCGGTGGTGATGGTGCTGCCCAGTTCGGGGCAGTTGGTGCGCCCCAGGTTCACCAACCCGGCCCGGGCGAAGGCGGCGGCCACCTCGTCGGTGTGGGGGGAGCGGTGATCGATGGCCTTGAGGGCCGCGCAGCCCATCTGATGGGGATCGCCGGCCGTGGCGGCGTCGAGATCCTTGGTCAGGAACGGCACCCCGCGGAACGGACCCTCGGGCAGGTCACCGGAGGCCGCGGCCGCCCGGGCCGCCTCGTAGAGGGGGTGGATGACGGCGTTGAGGACGGGATTGAGGGCCTCGATGCGGGAAATGGCCTCCTCCACCAGTTCCAGGGGCGACACCTCCCCGCTGCTCACCAGTTGGGCCAGGGAGGTCGCGTCCAGGGTGGGATCAGCCATGTCCTCAACCTACCCAGTGATCCCCGGCTGCTCCCCATCGACGACCGGTCGGGCCCGGACCGACGGCTGGAGTGATCACTGAGTGGGAATAACGGGTGACCGATCTGGTTGATGGAGGTACGATAAATCTAAGTCTAGCAGGCTCAAGTTATCTGAATGCAATATCATCGAGAGAGACATCGCGAGAGACATCGAGAGAACCATCGCGAGAGACATCGAGGAGTAGAGGCAAATCATGAACGAACGGAGCGGGATCAGGGACTCCGAACAGGTGGGGCAGATCGAGCACGCCCGGTGGCGGCCGGGCCACTGGGGGATGCTCACCACCCTGGGCCTTCTGATGGTGGTGGCCGGCATCATGGGTCTGATCTGGACCCCGGTTTACTCCATTGGGGTGGCCACGGCCTTCGGGGCCTTCCTCCTCGCCCTGGGCGTGGTGGAGCTGGTGTCGATGGTGCTCCTGGGCAACTGGAGGCCCATGGGCGGCCTTCCCCACGCTCTGATCGCCCTGGCCTACGTGGTGGGAGGTGGCTACGC
>JALSTE010000484.1 GCA_026983855.1 Acidimicrobiia bacterium | reverse complement strand
AGCAGGGGGGCCACGAGGGTGGGGTCCCATGGCGGCTGTCGGCGATCCTGCACGTACACGGTCACCCAGGAGGACGCGGTGGCGAAGAAGTCGTTGTCGTGGATCTTCACCCCGATGAAGGGCGTCGCCCCACCCCCTTGGTCGGCGGTGCGGGTGGCGGTGGCGTCGAGGACGTCGCCCCCGTCCTCACCCCGGTGCTCCCAGAGGCGCACCTCGGCCTGCTCGGGTCGAATCAGGAGTCCGTCGAGAGTGTCACCGAGGTGCGGGGACCGGCCGTGGGTGGTGGTGAAGACGGCCCCGAGTTCGGCGAACACGTCCCGGGTGGCCGTTGCCACGGCGGGATCGGAGGGGGCGGCGGCCGCCGCCAGGGGTGGATGGCCGATCAGCCCGGTCACGAACTGGTAGCCACCGGGATCAGCCGTGGTCTCCCCGGTGACCGGGTCGACGGCGTGGCTCTCGTAGCGGAAGATGGTCGACCGGAGCTCCGTGGCGTCCATGTCGCCGAGCCCCAGCCAGTCGTTGGCGCTGCCGTAGGGACGGGGCGGACGGACGTGGTAGGAGATGGCCACCACCGGTGAGTTGGCCAGGCGATCCGCCAGGTCGGGGTGGTCGGCGGCGAGGATCCGGGCCATGTCGTCGGTGAGGTAGACGTCGACGGGAACTCCGGTCTGCTCGTGCAGGTCGATGAGACGGTCCAGCAGTCGGGCTGACTCGTCGGGATGGCCGAAATCCTGGACGCTGACCGAGAACAGGATGCGGGCGGTGGGGTTGCCGTCGTCGACGGGATCGACGGTCCCGATCGTGGTGGTGGACACGGTGGTGGGTGCCGCGGTCGTGTCGGTGGTGGTCGCTTCCGGTGCCACCGTGGTGGTGGACCTGGTGGTGGGTGCCGCGGTCGTAGTCGTAGCGGTCGCATCGGTCGGGGTGTCCGATCCACCACAGGCGGCGGCGAGCACGGCCAGGGCCAACAGCAGGTTCAGGGTGCGGGGCATCGCCCTTCAGGTCGTCCGGTTGAGGCTCGGCGAAACGGCCGGGTCCGGATGGCCACGGGTGTTGTCAGCTCCGTCGGTTTCCGGGGGATGGTCGACGGAGGTTCACCGCGGCCGCCACACGGGTGACACCGCGGTGATCTCGATGTCGAGACCCCGACCCCCGAGACTGCCGGAGAACGGTAGGGAGCTGAAGTTGAACACCCCGCCGTCGGCGGCCACCTGCAGGTACCCGTCGGCGTAGGCGGTCATGCCGACGATCGGGGCGTCGAGGTGGGTGACACCCAGCCCGGGAAGCGAGTTCCGGAAGGGGGCCCCGAAGGCGAACACCCCACCGTCGGCGGCGACCAGCCAGTAGCCGTAGCCGTCGGGATCGGGGACCAGGCCCACCAGGGGCTGATCGGGGGTGATGCCCAGCTCGGGGAGGCTGCCGGCGTAGCGGGCGTCGCCGAAGGCGAAAACCCCGCCGTCGGAGCCCAGCATGTAGTAGCCCTCACCGCTGGAGGTGGCCACGGAGTCCACGATGGGAGCGCGCAGGCTGATGCCGGAAAGGTCGGAGATTCCACCGCTGTACCTGGGTTCGGCGTCACCGAGGGTGAGGACCTGCCCCCGGTTGGTGAAGACCCAGGCCCCCTGGCCCGAGGGGGTGACGGAAAAGGTGGAGGGCTCCTCACCGATGCCCCGCTTCGTGTAGTTGGCCCTTCCCAGGTCGACGGCGTCCCCGAAATTGTGAAGGACCCAGTTCGAGCTGAGTATCCAGTACCCGCAGCCCGACACGGAGGACTCGATGTCGAGGGCCCTCCCGACGAAGGTCCGGGTACGGGTGTCGGGGTGGGGGGTGCCGTCACCGAAGGCGGTCACCCGGAAGTCGGACCCGACGAGGAAGTAGCCGACCGGTTCGTGGGTGTTGCACCTGATCCACGCCGGGATGTCGGCCACGTTCACCGGGGGGAGGTTGGTGCCCATGCTGCCCGGAGTGTTGCCGGTGATCCCGGTGGTGCGGATTCCGAGTTGTCCGCTCCCGCCCTTGCCCCAGCACTTGGTGACCCCGTTGTCGAGGGCGACGCAGGTGTGAAGGTTGCCAGCGGTGATCCAGGTGACCGTGCGGAACGGTTCCACGTTCACCCGGGGGAGGTGATCCCCCAGCTCGTTGGGCTCGTCGCCGATGGTGTTCACCAGTTCCGAACCGGTGGGTCCCCAGAAGTTGTTACCCCAGCACTTGAGGTCACCGCGGTTCAACAGGGCGCAGGTGTGGGCCACACCCACGGCGAT
>JALSTE010000483.1 GCA_026983855.1 Acidimicrobiia bacterium | reverse complement strand
CACGGTAGTAGGACAGGTGGTAGGTGCTGGCGACGACCACGGCCAGAAGCAGGACCACGGCCAGGACCGAGATCGCGGTCACCGTACGGGAGCTGCCCTTCGATCGGGGCGGTGACGGCTGTACGCTCTGTTCCTGCTCGGTGAGATCTGTCACTTCTCGTCCATGTAAGAGGGGAGCCACCAGACTGCCACGGTCCGTACCCGAGTCGGGGTCACCGGGGAGGTCCATCCACCCGGCGACCCAGGCGGCGACCCAGGTAGGGAACCCGATGGGGACGGCGATCCGGCAGATCGACCGCACCGGGACCATCGACCACTCAGGACACAAGTTGAACACCGCTCCAGGAGAATCCAGCCCCCTCATCCGAAGGTCGGTTCCGGGACCCGCGGGCCACCCCGGCCCGGGCGGGTGCGACACCCCGATGGGGGGGCCGGACTTCCACGCGACCGGACCCACGGCCATGCCCCCCCGGCCCGGCCGACTCAATCTTCTCGCCCACCGCCGGGCCCCCCGGGACATGTGGGAACCAGCCCGGCGGATCCCGCTGTGGCGGCGGCTCTTCGCCCTTGTCTCACTGGCCGTGATCGCCCTGACCGCCGGAGCCATGTTCGCCGCCACCGTCGCCGCCGCCCTCGGTGGTCTGGCCCTCGCCATCCAGTCCCTGATCTCCTGACCCGGCCCTTGAATTCCGAATCCAGCCGATCCCGACGGCGCCTGGTGATCCTGGCCGGCTACGACGGTGACGCCGATGTGATCACCGGGTCGTTGACCGATCCCGACCCCCGGGTTCGGTGCCTCGCCCTGTCGGCGGCCGAGCGGGCCGGGGTCCTGACACCGGGGATCATCTCCGGGGCGATCAGCGATGACGATCCCGAGGTGAGGATGACCGTCTGTCGCCTGGCCACCATCCGCTCCGAGATAGACCTCACTCCACTGCTGGCCGACGGCGATGAGCGGGTGGCGGAGGCTGCGGCCTTCGCCGCCGGGGAGCAGTCCGAGCCCTCGGTGGACCCGGTTCCACTCCTGATCCCCATGGCGACCGGCCACCCTGACCCCCTGTGCCGGGAGGCGGCGGTGGCCGCTCTCGGATCACGTCAGGATCCCCGGGGGTTGGCGGCCATACTGGCGGCGACCCGGGACAAGCCGCCGGTGAGGCGGAGGGCCATCATCGCCCTCGCCCCCTTTGAGGGCCCCGAAGTGGATGAGGCACTCGAGCGGGGCCTGCGTGACCGTGACCGCCAGGTCCGCCAGGCGGCGGAGGACCTCCTCGCCTGAGGGCCCCATCACGGCGACCACGGACCCCGCACCAGGACCATCACGGCCACCACGGACCCCGAAGCGAACAGAGTGCCTTCGCCGGGCCCCGACCCCTCAGCGCAGGCTCTCCACCACGTCCACGAACGGCGACTCGAAGGTATCCAGACGGTTCAACCCGATGGCGTCACCCCCGGCGGGGTCCACGGAGAAGATCGACACGGCACGGGGCCAGGGCCGCGGGCCGTTCTCCATCAGCACCGGCTGCACCATGCCCTCGGTGTCATAGATCCCCAGGCTGGTGGAGAGTTCCCTCAGATGATCCCGTCCCAGATCACCATCGGCCACGGCCGCCTCGAGCAACGCCAGCACCGGATACTGACTGGCCCAACCCAGCGCGATCATCGAGGTGGGTTCGGCGTCGGGCGCGACCCTTTGAAGCTCCGCCGTCAGCTTCTCCGTACCCTTCGTCTGATCCGACCACGGGGGGAGATCGGCCGCCACGAGCAGATGGTCGCGGGCCCAGGCCCGACTCGACTCGGGCAGCGGGATCCTCACTCCCGATCCCACGAAGCCCGTGACGTCCACGTCACCGGCGGCCAGCTGGGCCACCAGCCGGCGGGTCGCGAGGTCTCCCGCTCCCAACCAGACGACGTCGCAGCCGGCGGTCATCATCTGGTCAACCACCGCCGCCGGGTCGAAGTCGGCATCAAGTTCCACGACCAGTCCGTAGCCGAAATCCGCTCCGGACCCATCGAGGGCGGCCTCCACCAGCCCCAGGCCGGCCCGTGACGCCCGCCCGTAGGAGGAGGGGTCGGTCACCCCGCAGAAGACGGCATCGGACCCGCGATTCTCCATGTACCAGCCCAGACCATCGATCACCTCCACCTCATAGGAAGTCCCCACCGGGACAAGATTGGGTGCACCCAGCCAGGCGAACTGGCGGGTGGAGGGGGCGATGAGAAGCCCATCGTCTCCGGCCGGACCACGAATCGCGTCGATCGTGGACGAGCCCATCACCAGGGCCAGCATGGACACCTCATCGGAAATACCGGCGTAGACCTGAGCCCCCAGGGGTGGGGACCCTCCGTTGTCACGCACGATCAACTCCACGGGGAACCGGTCATCGATTCCCCCCATGGCGTCGATGCGGGACCAGAAGGCCTCAACCCCGGTGAGGATGTCCCGACCCGCCTCACCGTCGGCGCCGGTGAGATCGCCGATGACCCCGAGGCGGATGATCTCGGTGTCGAAACCGGGGGCCCGGCGGGGTTGAACGGGACGGGGCGGCACCGTCGAGGTCGGGGCGGTACCGGCGTCTTCGGTGGGCCCCGAGCAGGCCGCCGCCACCATCGCCGCCGCCACCAGGACCAGCAGCCAGCGGCGGAGCGGTCCACCCGCCCGGAGCGGTGGCGTGAAGCCGCCCCGACCCGCCGCGGACCGCGATCTCGTTCCCGGTGTTCGAACCCTGCTCATTACCCTCCATGAGGCGGGACCCGATCGGACACCGCGCCGCCACTCACAACAGCCCATTGTGGACCGGGACTTGACCCGTGAGGTACCACCCCCGACCGACGGGCCGACACGGGCGCCCCCACCATCGGGGCGGTGCCTCCGGTCAGCCCCCGCGCTGGGAACCGAGAAACACCCCACCGAGGGTGTTGAAGTTCTCCAGCACCCGTCCCGCCCCGAGCACGACCGCCTCCAGAGGTGACCTGACCACCCTCACCGGTACCCGGGCCTCCGAGGAGATCCGTCGGTCCAGACCCCGCAGCAGTCCTCCACCACCGACTATGTGGATCCCGTTGACGATCAGGTCCTGGGCGAGTTCGGGGGGAGCCTGGGCCAGGCAGTCGATGACGGAGTCGACCATGACCTGGACCACCTCACTGATGGCGTAGCGAACCTGGGCCGCGGTCATCACGAAGGTCCGCGGCAGTCCCGTGGAGAGGTCCCGACCCCTGACCTCCACCCCGATCTCATCGTCGACCGGCCAGGCGGAACCGATCGAGATCTTGATCTCCTCGGCGGTCTTCTCCCCTATGGCCACCCCGTGTTCCCGGCGGGCGTAGGACTGGAGCGCGGCATCGATCTCGAAGGATCCGACCCGGATGGCCTTGATCGACACGATGCCGCCCAGGGAGACCATGGCGGTCTCGCTGGTACCGCCTCCTATGTCCACGACCATGTTGCCGACCGGCTCATGGATCGGTAGTTCGGCACCGATGGCCGCGGCCATGGGCTGCTCGAGTAGCCGCACCTCGTTGGCGCCCGCCCTGCGGGCCGCCTCGGTGACGGCCCGGCGCTCCACCGCGGTGATGACCGACGGCACGCAGATGATCACCCGGGTCCGCCCGAAGCGACCCACCCCAACCCTCTGCAGTATCAGCCGGATCATCCTCTGGGTGGTGTCGAAGTCGGTGATGGCCCCCTTACGGAGGGGGCGCACGGCCACGATCTGGGCCGGTGTTCGCCCGATCATGTGCCAGGCCTCCTGGCCCACGGCCAGCACCTCCCGGGACCGCTCGTTCATGGCGATCACGGAAGGCTCATTGAGGACGATCCCCCTGCCGGCCTCGAACACCAGGGTGTTCGCCGTTCCGAGATCGATGGCGAGGTCGCGTGTCAGGAGTCCCTACCTCCGAGCCCGGTTTCCCCGGGAGGAGCGCTGGGCCCGTCGTGCCGGATCCAGGGCGTCGAGACCACGGCGGAAATCCTCGATACCGCCGTGCTCACGGGGACGCTGGGACCACTTCCAAACCCCTATGGCCAACAGTCCCATCAGAATCACGATCGGCGGAAGCATCAGGAACATGATGCTGCTCATCGGGCCGCTTCCCTCCCATCGGATTCCCGGACCGGTCCCGGATCGGCGACGGGCACCTGGGACACGTCAACGGGTTCGGTCGCGCAGAGACCCCAGGACTCCCCCCCGGACCAGGTTTCCCTCTTCCAGATCGGGGCGGTGGCCTTGATGGCGTCGATTCCGAAGCGGGTGGCCGCGAACGCCTCGGGCCGGTGGGGGGTGGAGACCGCCACCACCACTGATACCTCTCCGAGCCCCATCTCACCTGTCCGGTGCCACAGCGCCACCCGGCCCGTCTCCGGCCAACGGTGCCGGATCTCGGTGTCGATCGCCGCCAACCGTTGAATCACCTGCTCCTCGTAGGCCTCGTAGTCCAGCCCGGTCACCCCCTGGCGGTCACCGGCGTGGTCACGCACGGTCCCGGAGAACACCACCACCGCTCCACAGTCCGGCCGGATCGCCCAGTCGTGGGCGGCACCGACATCCAGAACATCACTGGTGAGGGCGAGCCAGGTGTCGCCGGAAGGAGTATCCACGACGTTCATGCTAGGCGCCACCGAGGGTGAGGTGACAGGCCGTCCCCCCACACCGCCCGCGACCCAACCTCGATGACCGGTGGGTACAGTCGTCCGACGTGCGGGACGGAACCCCCGAAGACGAGGAAAACGACGAGAGCCCCAACGGACCCGGCGCCACGTGGCGCGCGGGGGACGATGAGCGCGCCCTCCCCGATCCCGGTGATTCCGAGGGTTCCCCGGGGATCGATCCCCCATTCCCCATGGGTCCGGCGGGATGGTGGGAGAATCTCGACGACGGAATCGAAGACGACCTGCCTCCCACCGCCCCCCTGCCCCTGCCCCCCGAGGACCGGCTCTGGCGACACCCCAGTGAGGTCGCCAATGGTTCCGGCGGGGGAATGTCTGGAGGCACCACCGACGGTGAGGTCACCGCCGAGTTCGACGTCGCCCGACCCCCGGCCTCCACCGTCGCCCTCGTGCTGGCGGCGGGCTTGGCGGGGGCGGTCATCACCGGTTCCCTGCTCCTGTTCCTGGGGCCCCGGCGGACGACCGTCACCGAGAGGGTGGTGGAGCGTCAGCTCGTAGCCGGCGACTCGGCCTTCGTCTCCGCCCCGGGCCCCGCCATCGACGTGGTGGCGGTCGCCCGCTCGGCGAAACCCTCGATCGTGCGCATCGAGACCTTCAACGGCATCGGAACCCTGCTCGGATCGGGATCGGGGGTCGTGTTCCGCGACGACGGCCAGATCCTGACCAACGCCCACGTGGTGGAGGGGGCCGACACGGTGGAGGTCATCTTCTCCGACGGCCGCCGCTACCCCGCCGGTGTGGCGGGGCGGGACCGCCTCACCGACATAGCGGTCGTCTCCGTGCACGCCGAGGAGGGCGAGAGCTTCGAACCCGCCGTGCTCGGATCCACCGAGGAACTCTCCGTCGGGGAGGCGGCGGTGGCCATCGGTTCGCCCCTGAGACTGGAGGGCGGCCCCACGGTGACCCTGGGGGTCGTGTCGGCCATCGGCCGCACCCTCGACACTCCCGATGGCGGCCGTCTCTACGACCTGGTGCAGACCGACGCGCCCATCGGCCCGGGATCATCCGGCGGAGCCCTCCTGGACGCCTCGGGCAGCGTGATCGGGATCACCACCGTCATAGCGGTCAGCGACGTCGGAGCCGAGGGGCTGGGCTTCGCCACCCCCATCGAGATCGCCCGGGACGTCGCCGCCGATCTCCTCACCGACGGGGAGGTGCACCACGGGTTCCTGGGGGTGGCGGGAGACGACGTCGATCCCGATCTGGCCCGGACCAACAACATTCCCGGTGGTGCGGTCATCACCGAGGTCGGGGCGGGAACCCCCGCGGCCGCGGCCGGCCTGCAACCAGGAGATCTGGTGGTCTCGGTCAATGCCCGTCCGGTGGTGTCGATGTCCGCCCTGGTCCTGGCCATACGCCGTCTGGAGCCCGGCTCCACCGTGATCATCGGCACCCTCAGGGACGGCGAGCGGCGGGACCTGGTCGTGATACTCGGAGAACGGCCCCAGGCCTGAGCCCGCTGCCGACCACCGGTCCCGCCTCCGGTCGGCTCGACACCGCGGCCGTGAGCACCGGTGTCGACCGCGACTCAACGACGACGGCGACGGTAGAGCCACACCCCCCAGCCCACCAGGCCGGCCAGGGTCGCGGCGAGGGCACCCAACGACAGGTACTGACGCTGCCGGGCGTTCAACGACACCCACGGGGGAGCCTCGTCCACCTCCACGAAGGCCTCGTCATTGCCCACCCTGGGCCTCCACCCGGCCGACTCCAGACGGTCGTTGGAAACCACCCACGGGTACATCGTGTAGGGCAGCAGCCCCTCCGGTAGGGGGCGGGACCGCCTCCACCGCAGGATCCGGTGTACCCGACCGGCGACGGGCGCCGGTATCCGCAGGCGGGCCCGGGGCCCGAGCAGGGCCCTGAGTTCATCCCCCGTCAGCCATCCGTCGGGAGCCACGTTGTACGGCCCATCGAGACCCAGATCCACCACCCGGACCACGGCGCTGGCCAGATCCCCCACGTCCAGGAACTGTGAGGGCGGATCGGTCCGGTCGACCCTCACCGGGACGGCGGCGAGGAGAGCGGAGCCCAACCAACTCGTCCCGGTCGTCCCCACGGCGGGCGCCGGTCGCAGGACCGACACCGCGGTCCCCGCCCCCGCCCCCCTACGCCATTCGGCCAGGACCCGCTCGTGCTCGGCCTTGGTCTCGGCGTAGACGAAACCCGGGTTGGGCCTCACCACCGAGGTCTCCGAGAGGGGGACCGGGTTGTTCTCCCACGCCCCGTACACCGTCGCCGAGGAGATCGCCACGAGCTGACCAACCTGGGGAGCGATCGCCAACTCCAGGACGGCCTCCAGAAGCGACCGGTTCGGGTCCGGGCCCTCCCCGTCGGGATCGACCCAGCCAAGGTGGACCACGGTGTCGACCCCCGCCAGCAGGGTTTCGGCGTCGACGTCGGGGGGCAGGGACGTCAGGTCTCCCCGAATCCACCGAACCCCGGCGACGGACGGCCCCTCGCGGGTGTCCAGCGCCACCACCTGGGAACAGAAATCGGCCTCGGCGAGGAGCCGGACGACCCGGGAGCCGAGTTCCCCCGCGGCCCCGGTGACCAGGATCTTCCTCATGATCGACCCTCCCGGTCGGGGGTGAGATCGGGTCGGGCCCCGTCACCCCTACCATGAGGTCGTGACCAACGAGGATCCAACCGGTGCAAATGACCCATTCGGCGGTCTTCCGTTCTTTGGGGATCTGTCGAAGCTGTTCGGATCATCGGGACCCGTGAACTGGGATGCTGCCAGACAAATCGCCGTCGGCCTCGCCACCGGAGGGGAATCGGAGTCCAATGTCGACCCCGCCGACCGGGTCCGTATGGCCGATCTGTCCCGGGTGGCCGAACTCCACGTGGCCACCGTCACCGGTCTGGACACCGGGGTCGGGGGCCGTTCACCGACGGTGGTTCCCGTCACCCGCACGCAGTGGGCGACCCGGACTCTCAACGACTACCGCGACCTCTTCGAGAATCTCGCGACGGGACTCTCCGCCCCGGGGGGCGCCTCCCCGACCCCGGACTTTCCCGACCAGGCCGCCCAGATGCTCTCGGGCCTGATGCAGATGATGGGGCCGATGATGATGGCCATGAGCACCGGATCCATGGTGGGTCATCTCGCCGAACGGGCTCTGGGTTCCTACGATCTGCCCATCCCCAGGCCACCGCGCTCGGAGATCGTGGTGGTGTCCCACAATGTGCACGCCTTCGCCGACGAGTGGAGCATCAGCTTCGACGAGACCGCCCTGTGGATCTGCATCCACGAGCTGATTTTCAACACCGTGTTCGGCATTCCCCACGTCAGGGAGGCCCTGCAGTCACGCCTGAACGAGTACGTGGCGGGGTTCAGCAACGATCCCAACGCCCTCCAGGCCAAGCTGGGCGACCTGGAGACGATCTCCGATCCCGGCGACCTCCAGGGTCAGATCCAGCAGATCTTCGGCGACCCGGAGGTGCTGCTGGGCGCCATCCGCTCCCCGGCTCAGGAGAGGATGCTCCCCGAACTCGAGGCCCTGGTCGCGGTTCTGGTCGGCTACGTGGACCATGTCCAGGATCGCATCGGCGTCGGGCTGGTGGGTTCCTACGGCCGGCTCACCGAGGCCATGAGGCGGCGTCGGATCACGGCGGGACCCCACGATCGCTTCGTCGAGCGCATTCTGGGCCTCGATCTCCGACCGTCCCTGGTCGAGCGGGGTCGGGCCTTCATCGAGGGGGTGGTGGAGCGCGACGAGGAGAGCGGACTGGTCCGTCTCTGGAGTGAGCCGCGGAACCTTCCCACTCCCGCCGAGGTGGACGCCCCCGGCCTCTGGCTGGCCCGTATCGAGCTCCCCGACACCGACTGATCCTGTCCGGTTCTCAGTTGTCGACGGGCGGTTCGACGCCCGGCAGGGCTCCCTGACGTGGTATCTCACCCCTGGTGCGGGGCCGGGCTCGGGGACGGGGGCCCAGACCGGGATCCAGACCCCGGGAGGGCTTGTGCCGGGTCGACCCCCTGGATTCCCCCTCCGGTGATCCCCTCCCCGGGGCACCAGGACTCCCACCGGTGGGACCATTGGTGTCCGCGGGCGGAATCGTGGGGCGTGGGCTGTCGGGGAGCATCGTCCCATCCCTCCTCCGGCCGCCGGTCCTGACCCTGACCCGAACGGCGACCGAGATGCGGTTGCGCATGCGTTGGACCCTCTGATCGGCCAGGATCCTCTTCTTCAGGCGGTCCGACGGGGTCTGCATTCCCCGGGCCAGGGCCCGCAACCCACCGAGGTAGAAGAACGCCCCGAGAGCCGACCCTATGGCCAGCACGATGAATCCGAGGCGGACCGGTAGGGCCGGGAAGAGAACCACGGGGATGATGGCGCCGGTGACCCACGCCAGTTGGAAGCGGGTCTCGAAGCGGGCGAAGGACCTTCCCTTGTTGGCGTCGGGGGCGTCCCTCTGCACGATGGCGTCGAACGACAGCTTTCCCAGCCCGGCCGACAACCCGAGAACCAGACCGAGGAAGGCCGCCGGCAGGCGTTCGGGAGCCGTGGACACCACCGTGGCGGTGATGGCCGATACCGCCATCACCCCACCCAGGACCATCTCCTCGCGGATCACCTGGCGCAGAGCGGGGGCGATGAGTGCCCCCAGGAGGTTTCCGGCCACCGCGAAGCTGCCTATGACCCCGTACCAGACCGGGGAGGCGTCAGAGCCCCTCAACCAGAAAATCAGCATGAACGTCAGGAAACCGATGCTCCAGCGGAGCAGGGCCATGGCCGAGGCCGCCAGCAATATCCCCCCGCCCCGAAGTTCGGCCTTCTCCAGTTCTCCCACCGGCTCCTCGGCCACGGCGGTGGGGGGCAGCTTGAACGCCAGAACCGTGGCCACCATGAAGGCGACCGCAGCCCCCAGGAGCACGAATCGATCACCCAGGAAGCGCAGCAGCAGAGCGGGCCCGACGGTCAGGGCGCTGGCCAGCCCACCGGCCAGGACCAGACGGGAATTGGCCTTCATCAGGGCGTCCTGATCCCGGACCAGGGACGGCACTATGGCGCTCTTGGCGATGTGGTACGCCTTGCCGAGGACCAGGATCGTGAAGGCCTCGGGGAAGAGCAGGAAGGAGTTCAGGTGGCGGATCATCAGCAGGGCGGTGACCGCCCGGCCGAGCTGGGCCAGGACCACCATCCAGCGTCGGCCCCCCCGGGCCCTATCGATCATGGGACCGATCAGGGGTGAGACCACCGCGAAGGGTGCCGCGGTGAGAAGGAGATAGAGCCCCACCCGACTGCGGGCCTGGTTGACGTCGAGAGAGAAGAACAGGGACCCGGCCAGGGCGATGGCGATGAGGGTGTCACCCACTGTTCCCAGTACATGGGTACGCGCCAGCTGCATGAAGGGGGTCACGAGAAACGCCTCGGCCCCCCTTGAACCGCGGGCTCCTCGCCCGAGAGGCTGGGACTGTGGCTCCACGAGCCCACTCTATGTGACCCGTTGGTCCTCTTCGGGTGCGTGTCCCGCCCGGTCCCGCCATCGGTCCAAGGGCTCTGGAACGCGGTCCCCACCGGGGTGCACACCGGATCAGGCGCCGAGGGCGGGCCACCCTGATCCGCCCCGGCCATCGGGCCCCGGTCGGGAAGTCCTAAGCCGTCGATCACGGGCGCCGACGGACCCGGGGATGAGTGGACTCGAAAATGTCCTGGGCAACGTCTACAAGAACGCGGACGATGAGCCCCGCCGACCCTCGATGGACGACGTCCGGGACTCCCTGGACGCTCTGGCCGAGGAGGCCGAGTCGCGTTCGCGTGGGCCCCGCTCCGAGCCGGACGACACGACAGCATCGGGGCCTGAGGGCCGTGGGGAGGAAACCCCCGTGACCGAGGATGTCACGACCTGCGCCCCTGGCCCGGACCAGGACCCCGACGGTGAGTCCGAG
>JALSTE010000482.1 GCA_026983855.1 Acidimicrobiia bacterium | reverse complement strand
CACCATGTCCGTGTACCTGGGAGTGGCGGCCAAGCTGCTGGCGATGCTGTTCGGGGTCAGGCACACCATAGGCGTGCTGGACCTGGTGATCATCGCCACCGGTGGTGGGGTGGCGGCCTCCCTGGTGGGGATGACGGTGACCATCAGCCTGGCGGCCGGTTCCACCCGCTACGGGTGGGACCTCGACAACGTGAGCGTCCCCCTCATCGCCGCGGTGGGGGACATGGTCACCGTCCCGGCCCTCTTCGCCGCCACCTACCTGGTGGGCCGGGGGGCACTGACGACCGGCGTGGGGGTCGTGTTCGTCGTGGCCGGGGTGGCCGCGGCGGTGAGCGCCTTGAGCAGTCGGGGTGAGATCCTGCGACGGGTGGTGAGGGAGTCGATCCCGGTCCTGGCCGTCACCGGGGTGGTGCACTCCATCGCCGGGGTGATTCTGGAGCACCGCCTGGACGCCTTCTCCGACAAACCCGCTCTCCTGGTGCTGGTGCCCTCGGCCCTCAGCGGGGTCGGGGCCATCGGGGGAATCCTGGCCAGTCGCCTGGGGAGCAAGCTGCACCTCGGAATCATCGACGCCGGGTTGATCCCGGACCGGAGTGCCCGTCGGGACATATCCGTGGCCCTCGGTCTGGTGGTCCCGGTGTTCCTCCTCAAGGGAATACTCGTGGAGGTGGCCCACAGCGTCTTCGGATTCGACTCCCCGGGTCTGGCGGCACTGATCGGGATCTCCCTGGTCGGTGGGGTACTCGCCTCGGCGGCCATCGTGGTGGTGGCCTTCTACGCCGCGGTCAGTTCCATCCGATTTGGCGTCGACCCCGACACCTACGGCATTCCCCTGGTCACCAGCAGCGCCGACATGATCGGCTCCCTGGCCCTGGTGGCGGCCCTGGCGATGTGGGGCTTCACGTGAGCGGGCGCCGTTGGCGTCCGACGTTCTAGGCTCGGACCGAGAGACACGGAGACATGGAAGACAAACCCCGAAGTCTGAAGACCATGCTGGCGGAGGCCAAGGACACCTCCGAACTCATGGTCGATCTTTCCTACGCCGCCCTCTACTTCGACGACGAGGGCATGGCCGAGGCGGTGTTGGACCTCGAGTCCGACATGTCCGAACTGGTGCACGAGATGAGGGCCCTGGCCCTGTTGGCGGTGCGTCATCCCCGCGAGGTGGACGGCATGTCCTCGGTGCTGCAGGTGGTCAGCGCCATCGAGCGGATCGCCAACGACGCGGTGGACATCAGCCACATAGTGACCCGTCACCTGGGCATACCCCGGTTGCTGGTGGCCGATCTGGCCCAGGCGGCGGAGGTCTCCCACCGTCTGGTCGTTTCCCGGGGCAGCCATCTGGCGAACCATCCGTTGAGGGAGCTGGAACTCCCGGTGGTGGTGGGAATGAGAGTGGTGGCGATCAAGCGGGGGCACCGGTGGATCACCGACATCGACGGTGACACCGTGGTCGAACCCGACGACGTGCTGTTCATGAGGGGATCTCCCGCCGGTATCGTCCGACTCCGGGAACTGGCCGCGGCCGAGCCGTGGCGGCCGCCGGAGGTGGAGGAGGGCGAGACCGTCACCGATCTGGACCGGGCGGTGGACACCCTGGTGGAGATGAAGAACCTCTCGGAGACCGCGGTGGGTCTGGCCTACTCGACCCTGGTTCTGCGGGATCCGGCCCTGGCCCGGGAGGTGAGATCGCTGGAGGACCGCCTGGACGAGATGAAGGCCTCCCTGCAGACGTGGGTGCTCAGGGCGGCGGCGGACAACGTGGAGATCTCCTCCCTGCGGGGTCTGCTCCAGTTGGCCGAGGCGGCCGAGGACATCGGCGATCAGGCCTACCAGATGTCGGCGATCGTGCTGGAGAACGAGGATCTGCACCCGGTGCTGGCCATGGCCCTGGGGGACGCCGACGAGGTGGTGATGCACCTGCCGGTGGCCCGGGGCTCGCAGGCTGACGGGGCCTCCCTGGGTGAACTGGGGCTGAACGTCGACCCAGGGTTCCACGTTCTCGCCATCCGGAGGGGCAACACCTACCTGTACAACCCCCGCAAGTACGTGGTTCTCCACGCCGGGGACGAGGTGCTCGCCAGCGGGCCCGATGAGGGTCAGCCCCGGATGGCGGAGATCTTCGGCTATCGCTTCGTGGAGGACGAGGACACCGGCTTCACCGAGTTGGTACCCCTGGAGTCAGCGTCGCGGTAGCACGTGCAGCGGGAGGCCGGAAGCGGCCCTGGCCGCCTCCACCAATCCCTCCGACATGGTGGGGTGAG
>JALSTE010000481.1 GCA_026983855.1 Acidimicrobiia bacterium | reverse complement strand
CACCATCGGAGGGACGGTTCACCGGATTCCCGGGGTGAAGTCCGCGCAACTCCCGGGGAATGTCATCGAGGTCGGTGAGGACCTCGTAGTGCCCCAGGGCCGGAATCAGGTGAAGGGCCAGGTGCTGGGCCAGGGCCCGGTTGGAGCCACCCAGCAGGATGCTGCGGTGGAGTTCGGGCCGGCCGTAGCCGTGCAGGGCCACGGCCACGTCCACGTGATCGAGGAAGGTCCTGAGGTCCTCGGATGCCTCGGGGCTCACCCGATGGGACGGTATGTGGACGGGGCGGGATCCCGACTGACATATCCGGTAGAGGGAGGCACCGGTGGCGGCGGCGACCCTCTCGGCCACCCGATCGGTGTGCAATTCGAGGGTTCCTCCGTGAAAGGCCATCAGGCCGAAGGACGTGCCGAGGGTGAGGCGCTCGGTGACGCCCGGATCGGCCAGGAGGGACCGGAGTTCAGCCCCCGACTCGGGTTCCGGCATCCTGAGGAGGTTCGGGAACCCCCGTCCGGGCCCCGGGTGGATGGGACTCGACCGCGGTGGGTGGGGTATCGGTGGCCGGGAGGGGCTCGGCGGCCATTGGTTCGGCTGTGGGCTGAGCGGTCAACCTCGGGCCGGGGGGCTCGGCGATCGTCGCCGCCGGGCGGGTGGGACGGGCCAGTACGTAGAGCAGCGCCGCTGAGACGATGATCGCCAGGAGCAGACCGACCCGGGTCCCACCCGTGGAACGGATCCAGTTGGCGGCACTGGAACTGAGGCTGTCAACCCAGCGGACCGGGCCCCGTACACCGGAGTCGCCCGACACGTTGCGCAGGTCGAGGATCCAGAAGTAGATGGTGTACACCCCGGCCAGGATCAGGAGAACGGCGGCGGCCCGGTCGACGTGCTGCATCGCCCGCCTGAGACCGTGGAGCAGGGACTGGCGGGCCAGGGCCAGGCTGACCGTCAGGGCCATCAACACCAGCGTCATCCCGGCGGCATAGGCGAAGAAGCTCACCACCCCGGCCCCGATTCCGTCCACGCCGGTGAGGACCACGATGAACGTGGGCAGGGCGCACGAAAGGGAGGCGATGGCGTAGGAGATACCGAAGAGGAACAGCGACCGGAGATCCCTCCCGTCGGTCCCCTTCTCCAGCTTGGGCAGGGCCACCGTCAGCTTGAATCCGGCCAGCATGGCTACACCCAGCCCGATCATGGCCGCCCCGATGAGGATCGCCACCCACGGGATCCGCTCCCTGATGCTGCTGACCCCGATGGTGACGAGGGTGCCGGTGAAACCGAACACCAGCAGGAAGCCCAGCGAAACCGTGGAGCCGGTTATGAGGGCCCGTCCGACACTGGCTCGGGCGTCGCCCCCCGAACGGGACTCGATCCCCATGAAATAGGACAGGTAGGCGGGCAGCATGGCGAATCCGCACGGATTGACCGTGGCCACCAGCCCGGCGGCGAAGGCGAAGGCGATCGGTGCGTTGAACATGGTCAGTCCCTGACCTCGTGGTGTGCCGTGATCGGATCAGCCATCGAACCGCACTCCGTACAACTCGGTGAGGCGCCCTCGAAGCTGCTCGGCGGTCATCTCCCCGATGTGGGTGTCGAGGACCTCGCCCTCGGGGCTGATGAACACCGTAGTCGGCATACCCAGGCCGTTGAACTTCTGGAGCAGATCACCGGTGGTGTCCAGCCCGGTGGGGTAGGTGACCCCGGTCCGGGCCACGATCTCCGAGGCCGGGCGGGCCCCCTCCTCGGCCAGCCCCACGAACGCCACCTCGCCGGCGACCTCCCGGTGGACGCCCTCGAACGCGGGCATCTCGGCCACGCACGGGCCGCACCACGAGGCGAAGAAGTTCAGGACCAGTGGTTGCCCGGCGAATTGACCCAGGGAGGCCTGCTCGCCGTCCAGGGTGGGGTAGGTGATCTGGTGGATCTCACTGGTCGCCTTGTCGCTGCTGAAGAAGCTGGCGGCCAGGGCGGCGCCGGCGGCGACCATCACCAGCACCACCACCCCGATGGCCACGATTCTGGGTGTTCCCAGGCGGGGGTCGGGGTCCGCGGGACGGGTCTCGGTGGTCTCTTCGCTCGGGTCCATCGGGCGGGGCTCCTGGTCGTCCGGATGAAGATGTAACTCCTCAGACGACGCTAGCGTTCCGTGTTTGTTTCCCGGGCCGACTTGTGGGCCCTGGGGGGCCTCGAACAGTCGCCGGTCGGCTGTGTCCGTCTCCCGGGGTGGGGCCCCAACCCCACCGGGGCTGTGTTTGTTTCCCGGGCCGACTTG
>JALSTE010000480.1 GCA_026983855.1 Acidimicrobiia bacterium | reverse complement strand
TGGGCCAGACGAATGTTGCCCGTCGAACCGAAGAAACCCACCCGGCCGAAGGCGAAGACACCGCCGTCGGAGGCCACGAACCAATAGCCCCGTCCGTTCGGGTGGGCGGCCATCCCCACCACCGGTTGGGCCAGGGTCAGGTTCCCGGTGGAGCCGTAGAACTGCACGTCGCCGAAGGAGAAGACGCCTCCGTCACCGCCCAGCAACCAGTAGCCCCGACCCTCGGGGTGGACCGCCATGTCCACGATGGGCGAGGCCAACGCCCTTCCGGCCATCGACCCGTGGAATTCGGCCGCTCCGAAGGGCTCGACCCCACCATCGGCGGTGCAGATCCAGTAGCCATCGGCCCTGGGGTGTCGTCGCAGACCCACGACGTTGGTGGCCGCAGTGCCTCCGTAGCTGGCGTGGCGCCCGAAGTTGTAGACCCCCCCGGCACTGGTGGCGATCATGTACCCCTGACGGGCCAGTGGCCTGGGGGCCGGGTTGACGATGTCGGTGTTGCCCGGTGAACCCCGGAAGAGGGGGAGGGCGGGGTAGGAACCTCCCAGGATCTCCCCGCTGTCGGCCCTGAGCCAGCGGTCCAGCACCGTGGCGTACACCGACCGGAAATCAACCTGGGGCTTGAGATTCCCCCGCGAGTCCAGATCAGTGAGGGAGGGGTAGGTCCCGACCAGACCACCCTTCACCTTGGCCCCGATCACGAAGGCGACGCTGGCCGTTCCGTGGTCGGTGCCGTTGGACCCGTTGACCTGGGGGCGGCGCCCGAACTCCGAGAAGGTCATGACCGTCACCCGGCTGGCGAATCTGGGGTCGAGATTGGCGAAGAAGGCCTCGATCCCCTCATCCAGACGACCCAGGGCGTCGGCCTGCTCCCCCGCCTGGTTGGTGTGGGTGTCGAACCCCCCCAGACTGGTGCCCAGAACCCGAACCCCCACATCGGCGTTTATCAACCGGGCGGCCCGGGCCATCTCCCGGGCGAATCCGCTGCCACCGGGTCGATCACCCTGGTACGCGGGTGCCACCCGCCCCGCCAGGTCGAGGGCCTCGACGCCGTTGGCCGCCAGGGCCTGACCCCACTGACTCACCGCCGATCCGGGGACCGCCATCTGGCGAACGGCGTCGTACATCCGCAGGTCATTGGGGTCGTCGTCCACGCCGAAGTCGGTACCGCCATCGGCTGACAGGCCGATGGCGGAAGCCTGACGACCCCGGAAGTGCAGGGGGATCGAACTGTCGAACACCACCGCCTCCAGCTCACTGCGGCCCGATCCCAGCCCGTCCAGCCAGCGACCCAACCACCCGTCGTTCGCTCTCTGGCCGGGTACGCCGTCGGCCCGGCCGTTCATCCAGAACGCCATCGAGTCGAAGTGACTGAGGGTCGAGTCGGCGTAGCCGATGCCCTGAACCACGGCGACCTGGCCCTTGTCCCAACGGGTCTTGAGACCCTTGAGGCTCGGGTGCAGGGCGACCCCCCCACCGAGGTGGAGCACCTCATCGGCCCCGAGGGCGAGGTTTTCCCTGAGGGCGCCGTAGCGGGGCTGACCGATCGGCACCAGGGTGTTGATCCCGTCGTTGCCGCCTCCCAGCTGAACCACCACCAGGACCCCCTCGTCGTGGGCCAGGCGGGGCCCGGCCAGGACCGCGTGGCGGCCGAGGGTGGGTCCGATGGCCGCGATACCGACCCCGGCGGCGGACATCTGGAGGAAGCGACGGCGTGAGAGCCCGACGGGACTGCTGTCCACCGGCGCGGCCAGGGCCGCCTGGATGTCCTCAAATTCCAATTCGTTCCTCATCCCCGTCCTCCCGTCGAATCTCCGGCCCCGGCCCGGTGTCCATCTCCTGTGCTCATGCCAGCTGCATCTCCGGAGTCAGCATCACCAGGGTGAGCAGGTTGGCGTGCAGGGGCCACTCGTCGGTGGCCCTCTCGGCGTACACGTAGTCCTCCAGGGCCCTGCGGGTGGCCGTGGACACCTCGGGGAGCCCGAAGAAGCTCAGCACCAGGCTGACCGCCTGGGGGGCGCCCATGGTCAGGATCTCCGCCAGGTGGTCACGATCCACCGCCTTCCAGGCCACGTGGCGGGCGAAGCCGGCCTTGGCCCACATCGAGGTGGACGAGATCCAGTAGCCGTTCAGATGCCATCCGGAGGGGTTGGGGGGGTAGAAGAGTTCCTGGCCCATGGTGTCCAGCCACCAGTCGGGCCGAGACTCCTCCTCCGAACTCCCGGCCCCCAGGAGACAGGCCACGGCGTACTCCACCGGGGAACGTACGTAGGCGA
>JALSTE010000479.1 GCA_026983855.1 Acidimicrobiia bacterium | reverse complement strand
ACTGCCCGTCGCCGTTGTGAGCGGGTTCCCGTTCTGTCTCGACACTCTCGGTGAGCCATGACCCCCAAGAGGGTATGAGGTGTGGCCGCATGATGCCAGAACCCTCGACATCGCCCGTGGGGGAGGGCGGTCCAGCGGGCGGATCCGCAGTGGGGACGAGGCCCCTCGACATCGCCCGTGTGGGAGGCGCGAAGGGCCCATGGCATGCGGCGGGGGAGCTGATCCCTCGACATCGCCCGTGTGGGAGGCGATTCCGTCCCCCGGCGGTGGCCGTTGGCGGGTGGTTCGGCCCGGCCCTTTCGGAACGGTGGGATGTGCCGTTCCCCGGTGGGGGTCGGGTCGGGCCCGCTACCGCTAGTGTGGGCCCGATGGACGTCAGCCCCGGATCGCCCAGGCAGGTCCCGGTCAGGGGTGTGATGGGAGCGCCCGGGAGGGCCCCGTGCCCGACGGTTGCTCCCCCGCCCGGGCCCAACCCCATCGTGGCGGAGGTCTGATCATCGAGGTGGTGCTCGGACTGGCCGCCGTGGCGGCCCTCATCGGCCTGAACGGCCTCTTCGTGGCCGGGGAGTTCTCCCTGGTGGCGGTGGATCCCGCCGCCCTGGAGCGCAAGGCGGAGTCCGGTGGTCGGACGGCGAGACTGGCGCGTTCCCTGCTGAGGCGACTCAGCTTCACCCTGGCCGGGGCCCAGCTGGGCATCACCGTGTCATCCCTCGTTCTCGGACTCGTGGCCCAGGACTCCCTGGCCCCCCTGTTCGAGCTGATCCCGGGGGTCGGATCGGCCCGGGGGGCGACCGGCGCGGTCGTGGCCCTGCTGATCGCCACCTTCCTCCAGATGCTCCTGGGGGAGATGATCCCCAAGAACCTGGCCATCGCCCGGCCCGTCGGTGTGGCCGAGGCCCTGGCCCCGTTCATGAGGGCCTTCAACACCGTCGCCGCCCCGGTGATCGCGGGATTCAACGGTCTGGCGAATCTCACGGTGCGGATGCTCGGTGTGGAGCCGACCGAGGAATTGGAGAGGGTCCGGTCCCGGGGTGAACTGGCCCACGTGATCAGGTCCTCGGCCGAGAGCGGGACCCTGGCGGGGGAGCAGACCGCCCTGCTGCTGCGCACCATCCGATTCGGGGAGAACGACGCCGCCGACGCCCTCGTGCCCCGGACCGAGGTCATAGGGGTCCCGGCCACGGCCACCGTCGGGGATCTCCGACGGATCGCCCGGGAGTCGGGGTTGTCCCGCTTCCCCGTCCACGGAGAGGATCTCGACGACGTCGTCGGTGTGGTCGACGTTCGTGACGTGTTCCGGATCCCCGAGGAGGAGCGGGACTCCACCCCGGTGACGGAGATAATGTCCGAGGCCCTCTTCGTGCCCGAGAGCCGGGAACTCGACGACGTCTACAAGGACCTGAAGCGGTCCGGTTCCCGGTTGGCGGTGGTCGTCGACGAGCACGGGGGGACCGCCGGGATCATCACCCGTGAGGACCTCCTGGAGGAGATCGTGGGCGACATCGCCGACGAGTACGACGATCCGATCGGCCTCACGGTGGTCCGGAGGTCGGGCGCCTACGAACTGGAGGGCAGCCTCCACACCGACGAGGTCGGTGAACTCCTGGGAATCGACTTTCCCGAGGGGCCCTATGAGACGGTGGCCGGATTCCTGCTGGACCGCCTGGGTCGGATTCCGTCCGCCGGGGCTTCGGTGGAATGGTCGGGTTGGGTCTTCACCGTGACCGGGATGGACGGGCGCCGGATCGCCCGGGTGAGGGTCACCCCGCCGGACAACGGCGAGGGCGCCGAGGTCGGGGCCGAACGGTGACCGCCGTCTGGATCCTGGTGGCCCTGCTGCTCGTCGCCGGCAACGGCTTCTTCGTGTCGGTGGAGTTCGCCTCGGTGGGGGCCCGCAGGGCGCTGATCGACCAGTGGGCCGCCCAGGGGCGCCGCGGGGCGGTGAGGGCCCGGGCCCTCCAGGAGAACCTCATGCTGACCCTGGGTGGGTCCCAGCTCGGGGTGACGGTGTGCTCCCTGGCCCTGGGTCGGATCGCGGAGCCGACCGTCGGCGCTCTGTTGGAGCACGGCTTCGAGGCCGCCGGGGTGGCGGAGTCCATGAGGGCCACCCTCAGCTTCGTCATCGCCCTCACGGTGGTGGTCGTGATCCACACCTGGCTGGGGGAGATGGCGGCCAAGAACCTGACCATCACCCATCCCGAGCGCACCCTGGTGCTGGTGGCCCGGCCGATGGCGGCCTTCATCCGACTGTCCACCCCGGCGATCCGCCTGCTGCTGGGCCTGT
>JALSTE010000478.1 GCA_026983855.1 Acidimicrobiia bacterium | reverse complement strand
CGGGCCACCACCCACCTGACGGGGCGGATCACCGGCCCGCCCCCCTGGTCCGGGAGGTGAGATCCAAGATGAGTTCCTCGGGACCGGAACGGTGGTGCACCACGTCGACCACACCGTGATCGTGGGCCAGGTCCAGCAGGGCCTCGTCGGGACCGGAGACCAGAACCCGGGCCACGGTCCCCTGCACGATGGCCCCCACGACACCGGGGGCGGAGGCCAGAACGGCCTGGTCCACGGGCCGGGAGAACACCAACTCGATACGGTGCCGTCCCTTCTTGCGGAGATTGCGCAGGGAATCCACGGCGACCAGGTGCCCCCGGTCCAGCAGGGCCACCCGATCGGCCAACTCGGCGCACTCGTCGAAGCGACCCGAGGTGAACAGCACCGCGCCACCACGCGACTGCTGGGACCCGAAAATGGTCGGCAGGGCCCACGCCAGTGGCCCCATGGATTCGGCGATGTCGTCGACGATGAGCAGGTCGGGGTCCTTTTGGAGAACCGAGACCAGGGCCACGGCCAGTATCTCGGCGTCGGACAGCTCACCCAGGTGTTCGGTGGTGTCCAGTTCCAGCAGACCGATGAGCTCCCGGCGCCAGTTGGTGTCGACCTCGGTCCTCCGGAACGAGGCCACCCGGTCGAGGAACTCACCGGTGGTGAGCCGAGGCGGCAGGACGGGACGGTGGGGCACGTAGCCCACGAGTCGGTGGGCCTGGTAGGCGGCGTCGGTGGCGTTGTAGCCCACCACCCGGGCCCGACCCGACGTGGGTCGGATCAGCCCCATGAGGATCCGCACGAACGTGGTCCTACCCGAACCCGGGGGACCGATGAGTCCGAATATCTCGCCGGAGTCGATCTGGAGGTCGATTCCGTCGAGGGCGGGCACGTTCTTGTAGGACCTGGTCAGTCCATTGGTCTGTACGACGGTCTGCATCGTACCGATCGACCTCCTCGGCCACCGCGCCCCGACAGTGTGCCACCCCGCCGGGCTCCTGTCAGGGGAATGGGGGTAGGGGCCCGGCGACGGGCCGGGATCAGGGGTGCGGTCCCGGCTCCCGCTCGTTGTCGCTCGGGGCCTTCATCGAAAGCGGGGCCGCCCAGTGCGGATCAGGGGTGCGGTCCCGGCTCCCGCTCGTTGTCGCCCCGGTAGATGTCGGGCTCGATGAAGATGAAGGTCTCACCCGGCAGACGGTCCCGGATCAGCTTCTCGGTCTCGTCTATGGCCCGGGCCAGCCCCTCCATGTCGAGATCGGGGTCGAACTGCAGTTTCGCCGCCACCAGGATCTGCTCGGGCCCCAGGTGCTGGGTCCGGAGGTGTATGAGCCGTTGGACCCGGGGGCTGGCGGCGATCCCCTCCTCGATGGCGGTCAGGTTCTCCTCCGTCACCGCCTCGCCCACCAGCAGGCTGCGCATCTCGTTGGACAGGACCATGGCGATCCCCCCCAACAGAATGCCGATCGACAGGGTGCCCACGGCGTCCCAGCGGGGCTGGTCGGTGACGATGCTCAGGGTGATCGCCACCAGGGCCAGCAGCAGGCCGGTCAGGGCGCCGAAATCCTCCATGAGGACCACCGGCAGTTCCGGCTTGCGGGCCTCACGGACGAAGGTCCACCACGACATCCCCCTCCTCATGGAGTGGCGGGACTCCCTCATCGCCGTACGCAGTGAGAGTCCCTCCAGCACCATGGCCACGAGGAGCACGCCGATGGCCCACTGGGGGGAATCTATGGGCTCGGGGTGGCGGAGCTTGTCGATGCCCTCGAAGATGGCGAACAGCGACCCGACGGAGAAGATGACGAGGGCGACCACGAAGGCCCAGAAGTAGCGCTCCCGCCCGAACCCGAACTGGTGAACGGGCGTGGCCCTCCTCCGGGCCCGACGCCCCCCCAGCAACAGGAGGCCCTGGTTGGATGTGTCGGCTACGGAGTGGATGGACTCGGCCAGCATGGCCGAGGACCCGGTGAAGATGAACGCCACGAACTTGGCCACCGCGATACCCAGGTTGGCGCCGAAGGCGGCGAGGATGGCCCGGGTACTGCCCTCTGTCGACATGGCCCGAGACCCTAGTGGTTGACCCCGGACCGGTGAATCACCGGGCCGGGGACCCCGGGGATCGGGGGAGGACGGTCGGGCGCTTTCCCCGCCGGTGGGACGACCGGGGACCGGTGGGGATCAGGGGAAGATCTGACCGGCCAACTTGCGGTTCTTGAACTTGGCCTTCACGTAGTCCCGGTTCATCAGGGCGATGAAGTCGAGGCTGATCTCCTTGGGGCACGCCTCGTGGCACTCAC
>JALSTE010000477.1 GCA_026983855.1 Acidimicrobiia bacterium | reverse complement strand
CGGCTCGACGAACGCAACCTTGAGCTTCACTCCCCGGTGGCCCTCCCCGATCCGACGGGACACCTCCTCGGCCACCCCGGCGGGCCGGGGGTCGGTCACCAGCGCGTTCACCGCCACTGGGTCGTGGACCCACCCGGGTGACAGCACGGAGGCCGGTCGGACACCGGCCGAGCGGGCGACCAGGTCCACCAGGGCCCCGTCGACGGCGCCCCCCAGGGCGACCGACGGTGGCCGGGTCCAGATCCCCGAGGCCAGCTCGGCCACCCACCGTCTGGCCGCCCGGACCACGGCCCCCGGTGTCTCGTCCCCGAAACCGGGGAGGGAGGCGGCCTCCCCCCATCCGGTGACTCCTCCCTGGGTGATCCCCACCACCAGGGTGCGGCGGAATCGCAGTCGACCCCGGGAGGTGTTGAAGGGGCGGACCAGGCCCAGGCGTTGTTCGAACACCGTGATCCCGGTGGAGGCCTCGTTCCCGTCGGAACCGGAACCGGATCCGGGGTTCATCGGTGGTAGTCGAGGAAACAGCGGATGGCCGCCGCGCAGAGGGCCGGTTGCTCCAGGTGGGCGGCGTGCCCGGAGTGGGGAATGGTCATGGCCCACCCCCCGGGGAGAGCGGCGGCGGTCTCACCCGCCAGGTCCACGTACCTGTGGTCCTCGGCCCCGGCCAGCAGGAGGGTGGGGGTGGACATCCGGTCCAGGTGCTCGGCCAGGGGGGCCATGCTGCCGGTCCCCGCCCGGCGGAGGCTGGTGGCCAGACCCCCGGGACGGTTGTCCAGCCTCTGGCGGCGGGACTCCTCCCACCACCTCTCGCCCCGGCGTCGTCGCAGCGACTCCCACATGGGCAGACCCATCCAGTGGTCGACGAAGGCGGTCAGGCCCCGGTCCTCGATCAGGCGGGCCAGACCCTCATCTGACTCCCGTCGGCGGGCCCGTTCCCCCGGGTCGGGGATACCCGGCGAGGCGCCCACCGTGACCAGGGCCGCGACCACCTCGGGATGATGCCGGGTCACGGTCAGGGCCACCCTTCCGCCGAAGGAGTAGCCCACCAGGCCCACCGGGCCGGGCGACAGGTCCCGGATACGCCGGGCCACCAGGTCGGCGTGGCCTTCCACCGACCAGGAGGGATCCTCGGGATCGGGGGACGGAGACCGTCCGTGGCCGGGGAGGTCCAGTCCGATGACCGGGCCCGGGCCCAGCTCGGCCGCCAGCGGGGCCATGGTGGCGGCCGAACCGGTGAAGCCGTGGAGCACGAAGATGGGGGTGCCATCCCCGCCATCGCCCCCGGTCAGGGTCTCCGCCCACAGCTCCGGGGAGCTCAACGCTCACCCCCGGGGACCTCCAGGGTGGCGGTGACCCGCTCGACGATCAGCCGGTGCTGGGCCACGTTGAGGCCGGTGTCCACCTCAACCCGGATCAGGTCGACCCCGGCCCGGCCGATGGACGTCCCCAGTGCGGTCACCAGCTCCCCGATGTCGGTGGCCCGGTGGAGGGTGACACCCTCGATCTCCCCCAGCCCGGCCAGGTCCACCTCGGGTGGGGTGTGGAACAGCCTCAGGAAGTCCTCTCCGCTCACCGCCCCGGACACCGGAAGGAAGGAGAAGATCCCCCCGCCCCCGTTGTCGGGAACCACCACGGTCATGTCGACCCCGGTTCCGGCGGCGCTGAGCAGGGCCCCCACGTCGTGGAGCAGGGCCAGATCGCCGGTGAGCAGGCAGATCGGTCGGGAGGCCGGGTCGCCGAGCTGCAGGCCCACCGCCGTCGACACCAGGCCGTCTATGCCGTTGGCCCCCCGGTTGGCGAAGACGGCCCCGCATCCCGAGTCGGGGGGCCAGAACGAGTCGACGTCGCGCACCGGCATGCTGTTGGCGACCATGAGGAGGGTGTCGGGCCCCAGCACCCGCCCGAGGGCCCGGGCCACCCCCGCCTCCAGCAGGGGACCGGAGTCCACGATGGCGTCGATCTCCCTCTGGGCCCCGGCGTCGGCCTCCAGCCAGGCTCGGGTCCACCCCGAGGATCCACGGCCGAGACCCAACTCGCCGAGTCGGCGCACCGTGGCCCCGCAGAGGTCCCCCGGCGGTCCGTGGAGCACCTCGGTGAGAGTGAAGCTGGCCTCGTTCCAGCCCCGGTGGGGGTCGATCAGGATGTGGTGTTCGGGGGGGTGGCCCTCCAGCCACTGACGCAGGGCCTTGCTGGTGGGTGAGGAGCCGATCCGGACCACCACGTCGGGCTGATGGAGTCGGGCCCACTCGGGGGCTCTGAGCATCAGGTCGTGGGCGCCGGTGAGCGGGG
>JALSTE010000476.1 GCA_026983855.1 Acidimicrobiia bacterium | reverse complement strand
ATCCACGCCCATGGTCACGAGCTGGCCGACTTCGAGATCGACGGTGTCCCGCCCCACCTCTGCGCGGTGTGCACCCACGCCCGGGCCGACCGCGCCGCGGGGGAGCGTCGGCGGTTGCGCAACCATCGGGCCCAGCGGCTCGAGGGCATGGGACCCGGTGGTGGAACTCCCCTCATGAAGGCCCTGTGGTGGGCCCGGCTTTTGGAGCCGGCGATCGTGGGTGACGCCCAGGGGGTCGACGTGAACCTGGTGAGCACCGATCCCAGGGTCACCAAGGCCGATGTGGTGGAAAGGGTCGTTCTGCTCCTGGCCCGGGCCGGACTGGCGGGACAACCGGACCGGGTGGTCGCCCCCCGGTTGTGGCTGCTGTTGAACGAATCGGGGGTGAAACCCGATGGCCGGGCCCAGATCCCCAGGCGGGTGCTGGCGGGATACCGCTACAAGGCCGGTTTCGTCCTGGCACCCCTGCCGGGGCGCAGCCAGCACCCGAAGCTGGTTCCGGGGGTGGTTCTCACCCCGGGTCACTCCTACTGGGGGGACTTCGAGCTGAAAGACGACCTGTCGGTCGGTGACCCGGTGTCGGGCATGGTGCCCCGGGTCGACCGTGATCTGCTCCGGATCGGTCCCCTCTCGGCCCTGGCCCGCCTCGTGCCTCCCGACGTGATCGGCTGAGGTCCCCGGCGGGTGTCGCCCGCCCGGGGGACACCCCACCGTTGGTGATGGATGGTTGCCCGTCCCCCGCCGCCGTCTCTGTTCGGTGGGATGGGCGTGCCCCTCGATCTCACCGCCGCCCGCCAGCAGGTCCGTCCCCCGCCGCCGTCTCTGTTCGGTGGGACGCCCGATCGATGGGGAGGCGCGTGCGGCCCCGCCCCCGCGAAATGGGGGATCTACTGACCGGTGGTGGACCAGTGCCAGGGTTCGCTGGGAAGGTTGATGAACCCGTACTTGCCGGCGTTGGCCTTCAGCCACTTGAAGGCGGCCGAGTTGCGACTGGTGATGGCCCTACCGTTGGCGGTGAAGTCGATGGCCAGCCCCCGCTCGTGCATCGAGTGCCCGGGCCGGGCCGTGGGTGGGCGGCAGCGGTAGGACGGCTTCTGGTAGACGTCGTAGTCCGAGGAGCCGCAGTGGGCCCGACGGAGTGCGATCTGGGAGCTGGAGCTGCGGTATCCGCCACCGGAGAGGAAGATTCCATCCCGGGCCGCCGCCGCCAACAGGTTGGCGACGTTGTTGGCGATCGACTGATGGACCCGGATGCCGCTGACGGTGACGATCTCACCCTCCCCGACGATGGTGGGGACGGCGGCCCGGCGGCGGGCCAGTTCCTCCCGGCGGCGGGCCTCGGCCAACTTGCGGGCGATCTCCGCCTCCTGGGCCCGGATCTTGGCGGCCAGTTCGGCATCCAGATCGGCCAGGGAATTGGCCTCGGCCAGGCGGGCATCGAGACGTGACTCCACCTCATCGGCGAAGTCCTGCTGACGGTTCCGGGCCGTTTCGACCTCGGTCAGGCTCTGGGCCAGGCGGGTCGCGGTGTCGGCGGCGTCGGCCACGGCCTGGTCGCGTTCGCCGACCAGTCGATCGAGATCGTCACCGAGCTGCCGGAGTTGATCGACCAGCTGTGACTGGCGACCCACACCCACCTCGAACAGGGCCTGGCGCACGGCCGACTGGTTCGGATCGACATCATTGGTGGCCAGCAGTTGGGACTGTCCGGCGCTGTCCCTCCCGTCGACGTACCACTTCACCGCCAGTCGGGAGATCTCCTCGCGGGTGGCGTCCATCTCGGAGAGCACGAATTCTTCCTGGGCCTTGACGGACTCCAGGGCGGCGTCGGCGTCATCCTTGGCCCTGCGGGCCGCGGCCAGTCGTTCCTCGGCCGCGGCCACATCGGCGTTGAGGGCGTCCAGGGCGGCCAGGACCTCCTCGTACTCGGCCCGGGCGGCGTCCACCGAAGCGGCCTGGGCCGCTCGTTGCTCTCTGAGGGCCTCGCGCTGCTGCTTGAGTTCCTTGAGTTCCTTCTCACCCGCTCCAGCGCCCAACTGGGCGAAAAACAGGCCCACGACCACCAAGAGCAACAGAGTTGTCACGCGACGTGCCTGCCGGGGCGCGTTGCTTTTACGTTGCGTGGTCACAACAGAACGGTGTCACTCTGAGTGCCCACATGCAAGGCACCCATGGGGAATGGCCGTGTGGGCCCGGGTGGAGGAGTGGCCGTTTGGGCCCGGGTGGGGGCTGACCGGGGGAGTGGCCGTGTGGGCCCGGGTGGGGGCTGACCGGGGGAATGGCCGTTTG
>JALSTE010000475.1 GCA_026983855.1 Acidimicrobiia bacterium | reverse complement strand
ACCGTCCAGGCCGGCAGCGACCACGCCGAGCTGATGAACCTGGCCTGCAAGACGGCCATCGTCGAACGGGACGTGGCCCAGATCGTGCTCCCCGACGAGGTCCAGGCCATGGCCGTGGAACCCGACGCCCCCGCCTCGGGACCCACCGGGCGGGTCGGTCCCCGGGAGGTGGCCCCACCCCGGGAGTCCCTCGAGGCCGCGGTGAGGATGCTGGCGGCCTCCCGACGCCCCCTGATCATCGTGGGCAACGGGGCCCGGGACGACATGGAACCGGTCATCGCCCTGGCCGAGAGGATCGGAGCCCCGGTGGCCACCACCTTCAAGGCCAAGGGGCAGATCTCCGACCGCCATCCCCTGGGCTGCGGGGTTCTGGGACGCAGCGGCACCCCCATAGCCAGTTGGTTCATGAACGAGTCCGACCTGATCGTGGTGTTCGGGGCCTCGTTCTCCAACCACACCGGAATCGCCCCCTACAAGCCCACCATCCAGGTCGACTTCGACCCCATGGCCCTGGGGCGCTTCAGCGCCGTGGACGTGCCGGTGCCGGGCGAGGTCGGGGTCACCGCCACCGCCATGGTGGACGCCCTGGCCGGGGAGTCGGTCGGCTGTGTGGACCACCGGCCCGAGGTGGCCGAACGCTGGGCCATCTGGCGGGCCGAGAAGGCCAGCCGGGCCGCCGACGACATGGGACACGGCCTCAACTCCGCCGTGGTGTTCGAGGCCCTGGCCCGCCACACCGCGCCCGACGCGGTGATGCCCGTGGACGTGGGCAACAACACCTACTCCTTCGGTCGCTACTTCGAGGTGGAGCGCCAGACGGTGCTGATGTCGGGCTACCTGGGCTCCATCGGGTTCGGACTGCCGGCGGCCATGGGGGCCTGGGCCGCGGTCCAGGCCGACGGTTCGGGACGCCAGATCATCTCCATCTCCGGGGACGGGGGCCTGGGCCAGTACGCCTTCGAGCTGACCACGGCGGTGAAGTACGGGATGGACATCACCCACGTCGTGCTCAACAACGGTGAACTGGGCAAGATCTCCAAGGAGCAACGGGCCGTCGAGTACGACCCGTGGCAGACGTCGCTGCACAATCCCGATTTCGCCGCCTTCGCCGAACTCTGCGGCGCCCTGGGCCGCCGGGTGACGTCCGCCGACCAACTCGATGAGGCCCTGGCCGAGGCGGTGGCCCACCGCGGACCGGCCCTGGTGGAGATCGTCACCGATCCCCTGCTGTTCTGAGGCCGGCCGGGCCCCAATCCACCGCCCCCCGGGGCGGAGGGGCTCAGGCTCGACACCGTACTTGCGGTGGTGGGTCCGGCCCCCGGGGCGGAGGAGCTCAGGTGCGGCGGGCCACCACGTTGATACGCACGTAGTCGATGACCGGTTCGTCCATGGCCGCCATGATCCCGGCCACCACCCCGGCCCGCTCGTCGACCGGAACCCCGTCGAGGTACCAGCCGATCATGATGGTCCCGATGTAGTCGGCCAGCAGCCCGGGGTCGGGGAAGTCGACGGGGTCGTCCTCCAGCCACACAGCCCCGGGTTCGAAGCCCGCCCCCCACAGGGCCGCCTCGGTGGCGGCCACGTCAGGGAAGCACCACGGTTCCACGGCGTCGGGGCACACCCGGGTGAACGCCTCCCGGAACCGGGCACAGTTGCCGACCCCACCGAACTGGGCCACGAGCTGGGAACCGGGCCGGGTGACCGTGGCCAGATTGGCGTACAGGGCGGGATGGTCGGCGATCCAGTGGAACGTCGCCGTGGAGACCACGGCGTCGAGGGGTCCGGCGACCACCGGTTCGAGGGGCTCGGTCAGGTCGGCCCGCAGGACCCTCACCCCGGGAAGGTCACCGATCCGGGAGGTGAACTCCCCCACCATGGCGGCGGAACCATCGATGGCCGTCACCTGCGAACCCCGGGGCCCGACGTCACCCAACCGCTCGATGAGGGCCTCGGTGATCCGACCGGTGCCACACCCGGCGTCCATCACCCTCATGGACGGAAGGATCTCCAGCCGGGAGAGAACGTCGTCGCCCCACCTCCGGTGGGGGGCGGAGATCCGGTCGTAGGTACCGGCCTCCCACTCACGCGGCATCGGTGTCTCCTCCCTGGATCAGCGACCGGACCGGCGCCAGCGGATCAGCCGATCAACGTTCAGCCGATCAGCGTTCAGCGTTCAGCGTTTCAGCCGATCAGCGGCGCTGCATCTTGGCCAGCAGCCGCAGCACCTCGAGGTAGATCCACACCACGGTGATCAGCACCCCCATGGCCGCGAACCAGTCCATGTAGCGGGGGT
>JALSTE010000474.1 GCA_026983855.1 Acidimicrobiia bacterium | reverse complement strand
GGCCTAGAGCACGGGTGGTGGGGTGTAGCGGGCGTGGCGGGGGCCCTCGGCGTCGAACTCCACGGTCCACACCGAGGCCTTGCGGCAGGCCATCGGGCCGTCCATGGTCATACCCCGCAGGGACATGAGCCTGAGAAGCTCCGGCAGCACGTCACCGTGGGAGCAGATGAGCGAATCGGTGGGACCCAGTCCCGCCAGCCACTGCACGAGCTCGGAGGGGTCGGCGGAGTAGAGGCCCTCGGCCAGCCGATCATCGGTCACCACCTCCAGACCGAGATGCTCGGCGGCGGGGGACACGGTCTCCACACACCTCAGGTAGGGGCTGGAGATCACCTTGGCCACCGTCCCCGGTGGCCCCCAGTCCCGGGTGGCCAGGGCCTGGGCCTGGCGTCGTCCCTTCTTGGTGAGGGGCCGCCCCCGGTCGGGGCCCCGCCATTCCCGTCGGGGCCTGGCCTGCCCGTGACGGATCAGATGCAACCGCATGGCGCTCAAGATAGGCGTCCGGTGCCGCCGGGGGCGACTTGGGCCGCGGGCCTGGAAGAATGCGCTCATGGACGACCGCATCAGAGGGGATCACTACCGGGTGACCGATGGGGAGCGGGCCCACTTCCTCGAACAGGGGTACGTACACCTCCGGGGGCTCCTCACCGAGACGGAGGTGGCGGAACTGGAGACCACCTACGACCGCTTCCTGCGGCGGGAGATCGAGGTGCCGGGCCGGGACTACTGCGACATGGCCGGAGACTACGGGCGGGATCCGGAGGACTACTCGATCATCAACGTGATGCTGCCCCGGCGCTACCACCCGGGCTGGCGGGGCAACGTCTTCGAGAGGCGGGCCGCCGCCGTCGTGGAGCAGCTCTGCGGAGACGGCATGGCCATCGACTACGACCAGCTCCTGGCCAAACAGCCACACCGTGCCGATGCGGTGTTCGCCTGGCACCAGGACATGGCCTACTGGCCCGACACCCCCGACCGTCGGACCGCCACCCTGTGGTTGGCGATCGACGATTCGACCGAGCGGAACGGATGCATGAGGTTCGTGCCGGACACGAACTCCGAGGATCGGCTGCGACCCCACCGGCCGCAGTTCGGGGACCGGGGTGAGTCCCACGCCCTGGGAACCGACCTGCGTCCCGACGACACACCGGTGGCCGTACCCATATCCCGGGGTGACGTGACCGTGCACAACGAGAGGGTTCTGCACGGTTCGGGGGGCAATCGGACGGCGGGATTTCGTCGGGCCTACATTCTGGCCTTCCGATCGGAGGACACGGTGAGAATCGAGCGGGAGCTGGGGTTCACCCACAGCCACAACGATGACGGTGGGGTGCTCGAGGGGGTGGGGCTGGAGGGGGAGACCAGGTGAGCTTTCGTTGGGGCATGGTCGGCCACGGCCGGATCTCGGGGCGGTTCCTGGCGGCGGTCGGGTCCCTGGACGGAGCCGAGATCGTCGCCGTGGCCGGTCGGGACGCGACGAGGGTGGAGGCCTACGCTCGGGACCGTGGGATAGCCGGCCACCACACCACGGTCGGGGAGATGCTCGAGGCGGGTGGTATCGACGCCGTCTACGTCTGCACCCCCCACCCCTCCCACCGGGAAGCGGCCCGGGCCTGCCTGGAGGCGGGGGTCCCGGTACTGGTTGAGAAGCCCATGACCCCCCGGAAGGTCGACACCGCCGACCTGATCACTACGGCCCGGACCAGCGGTACGTTCCTCATGGAGGCCATGTGGACCCGCTTCCTGCCGATCTACGAGGTCGTCGGGTCCTGGATCGAGGAGGGCCGGATAGGCGAGATCCGTCACCTGAGTGCCTCGTTCGGATTCGCCAGGCCATTCGATGCCGGGGACCGGGTGTTCTCCCCCGACCTGGCCGGGGGATCGGTGCTGGATGTGGGGATATACCCCCTGGCCCTGGCCCAGTGGCTGTACGGGTCGGCTCCCGACGTCCTCTCCGCGGTGGGTTCGGTCGGAAGATCGGGGGTGGACGATCACGTCGTCGTCGCCGCCCGCTACCCGGGTCGGGGCCATGGTGAGGGCGACGGGCCCGGTCTGGCCCAGTTGAGCTCGGCGGTCACCGTGGAACTGGGCCGTGACGCGGTGATCTATGGTCGGGCCGGGAGGATAGAGATACCCCGCTTCTGGGCGGCCCAGAGTGCCCGGCTGATCCCCGACAGGGGTGAGGCGGACATGGTCACCATCCCCCACATGGAGAACGGCTTCGAACACGAGATCCTCGAGGTAATGGACCGTGTCGCCGAGGGACGGACCGAGAGCGAGACCATGCCACTGTCG
>JALSTE010000473.1 GCA_026983855.1 Acidimicrobiia bacterium | reverse complement strand
TCGATCAACTCAACAACCGTGACAACACCGGTACTGCGACCGATGGTGGGGGCGGTAGCGGCTCGGGGATACCGGGCGTGGTGCGAACCCTGGGTCTGGGTCTCCTGATCGCGGTCCTGGCCATTGGTGGCTGGATGGCCCTGGCCACAGCTGTTCCGGCCTGGCGGCGGTACCGGAGGCGCTCCCGGGCCGCCAACCGTCGGGAACGGGTCGAGGCCTCGTGGATCGACCTGACCGAGTCCCTCCGGTCCCACACCCCGGCACCGGGGATGGACGAGACCCGACGCGAGTACGCCCGGCGGGTGGATCCCGTCCTGGACCTCGAGGAGGTGAACGTCGGGGCGGTCGCCACCCTGGTCGATGCGGTCGTGTACTCCGGGCCCGAACCCGAGGCCGAACTCGAGGAGACGACCAGCCGGATGGTCCGGACCATTGAGTCGGAACTGGCCGGTCGCGAGAGCCCGCTCCATCGCTGGCGGCGACGCCTCGACCCCGGAGCCCTCAGGGGTCGCTGACACCCCCACCGCCCGGCTTACCCCCGAGGGTCTCACTTCTCGTCGTCATCGGGACGCAGACGCCCCTTGACCCGACCCCCGAGCCCACCCATGGCATTGCGAATACCCCCACCGGTGGGCTACCCGAGGGTCACCCACACGGTGTCACTTCTTGTCGTCATCGGGGCGCAGACGCCCCTTGACCCGACCCCCGAGCCCACCCATGGCATTGCGGATACCCCCACCGGTGGGCTGATATCCGGTCATCTGCTGGAATCCGGCCCGGCCCATCTTGCGGGCGTTGCGCTCGATCCAGATGGCGCTGCCGAACATGAGCAGGAAGCCCACGAAGGAGAGCAGGTACAGGGGGAGGGCCACGACCAGGATCGCCCCACCGACCACCAGCCCCAGCAGGCCCCACTTGATGTGCCGCCAGGCGTGGCGGTACAGGGTGGTCTCGCTGACCTCGCGGGCGAACTCGGGGTCGGATTGATAGAACTCCTGCTCTATCTGGAGAAGGATGCGCTGTTCGTCTTCAGACAGAGGCATCTGGGCTCCTTTCCAGGGACCGGTCGAGTTCCCGCTTCAGTCTCGCACAGGGCCGACGGTTGAACAACGCGCCCTACCCAACCGGTCGGCCGGCTGTGCCGTCGAATGTACCTCTCGCGACGACCCAATGGGGTTGACCCCGGCCGGCTATCCCGCCCGATCCGGTTCCGATCCCGGACCCCACCGGTCGTGACCCGGTCCCCTCCGCCCGAGGGAGGCGCCGGGAACTATGGCCCCGGCACCGAAACGGGCCCTGATCTCGTCGAGGGCCCCGGCCGTCTCCCGCCACACCCTTCGTTGCTCGGCCAGCTCCTCGTCCTCCAGGCCCAGGGTCCCCTGGTGAGCCCGGTCGAAGCCCGAGACGCTCAATCCCAGGAGCCGGATCCCCCGGTTCCGCTCCACCCCTTCGAGAAGGGGCGACGCCGCCGCCACCAGCCCCGGGCCGGTGTCCAGGGGCTCGGCCACCGTTCGGGCCCGGCTGATGGTCCTGAAGTCCCCGTAGCGGACCTTGATCTGCACCGTGCACCCGCTGAGTCCGGCCCGGCGGAGACGGGTCGCCACCGCATCGGCCATCCTCACCAGCTCGCTGTGGAGCTGTTCGGCCTCGAAGACGTCCACCCGGAAGGTCTCCTCATGTCCCACCGACTTGACCCTCCTCTCCGGTTCCACGGGCCGGGGGTCCTCCCCCCGGGCCAGTGACGCCAGATGGGTCCCGTGGGCCCGGCCCAGCAGCGAGATGAGACGCTCCTCGGGTACCCGCGACAGGTCGCCCACGGTTCTCACCCCCAACTCCGCCAGTTTCCCGTGGGTCCGGGGCCCGACCCCCCATAGGTCCCTCACCGGATGCCGGTGCAGGAACTCCAACTCCCGCCCCGGGGTCACCACCACCACACCACGTCCGGGCCGGGGACCGCTTCTCCCCACCCGGGGTTTGGCGGCCTCCGAGGCCAGCTTGGCGATCAGCTTCTTGGTCGCCACCCCCACCGAGCACGTCAACCCGGTCTCCTCGTGGATCATCCGGCGCAGGTCGATGGCGATCTCCCGACCCGATCCGTGTAGACGTCGGGCGTGGGAGACGTCGAGGAAGGCCTCGTCGAGGGCTATCGGCTCGATCAGGGGGGTGATCCGACCCAGGATCTCGTGGATCCGGGCCGAGTACTCGGCGTAGAGGGCGTGGTCGCCGCGGAGGAACACCGCCCCGGGGCACAGGTCCCGGGCCCGGGTGGACGGCATGGCCGACCTCACTCCATAGGAGCGGGCCTCATAGGACGCCGCGGCCACGACCCCACGGGGACCCTCCCCACCGACCACGACCGGCAGTCCGACCAGCTCGGGGCGTCGCAGCAGTTCAACCGACACGAAGAAGGCGTCCATGTCGAGGTGCAGCACCCCGAGGCTCGGATCGTCCAGACCGGCGGCACCAGGGCTCCGCCCCCTCCCCGACGGGACGGGGGACGGCCTCGGACCCGTCACATCCGACGGACCCGGAACGAGGCCGAATCCGTACCCGCCACCTCGTAGCGGAAGACCTCATCGGGATCCACGGAGGCCTCCAGGTACTCCAGCAGGGGCTCAGAGGCCCAACGGTGGGTCCCGGCCAGCAGACCACGGCACTCCTCCAGACCCACGTAGCGGACATCCTCGACGATCCCGTCGGGATCATCGATGTGGATGTCGCCAGACACCTCGAATCCCCGGTGCACCTCCACGGTGAGTCTCCAACCCAGATCCAACGCCAGAACCTCCACCCGGTAGAGGGGACCCTCCCAGAGACTCACCGCCAGGCCGGTCTCCTCCCTCACCTCCCGGGCCAGTCCGGTCACGAGATCCTCGCCCGCCTCGATCACCCCTCCGGGGGTGGTCCAGTCGAACGATCCGTTGCGACGGCGGTTCCTGACCAGCAGCACCTCACCGACGGAGGCCGGTCGGGCCCTCTCGGGCCTCAGCAGCAAGCCCCCGCCGACGGTCCACTCCCTGAATCCGGCCCCACGGTCCGTCCGGGATGGCCCCTCCGAGCCGCTGTTGGATCCCGTGTTCATGGGCCCAGTCTGTCAGGAGCGCCGGCCGTCCACCCGCGCCACACCCAACCCCACCACCAGTCGTCCACCCACACTCCACCCACACCCACCGGGACCCAGCCCAGCGCCACACCCAACCCCACCACCAGTCGTCCACCCACACTCCACCCAGCCCCACCGGGGTGGAAACGGGCGGACCCGCTCCCCCGACCCGCCACCTAGACTGCGATCGATGGATACCCCGCAGCCCCGTACCGAGGGTCCCGCCCCCGAACCGGCGGACGACACCGGGCCGCCCACCGACCCCGCCACGGTCGAACTTCCCGAGAGCACGGTGGCGCCCACGGCCCTGCCCTCCGTCCTCGCCCGGGTCGTGGCCTTCGCCGCCGTTCTGGTGGCGGGTCTCTGCGGCGGCCTCGTGGGCTGGGCCATCACGGATCTGCAGTGCACCGGCGACTGCGCGACCAACGCCGCCATCGGTGCGGTGGTCGGCACCCTCCTGGCCGCGGGTGGGGTGGCCGTGGTGGCGGTCCTCGTCCTGCGGGCCATGAGCGAGTGGAACGCCCAGGCTCCGCTCCGGGACCGGCGACGCTGAGGACGTCCGGCCCACCGGGGCCGGCCAGGCGCGCTCAGTCCCACCTCCGCGACATCCCACCGGAAACCCGGGCCTCCCTCCGCCGGCGCCCCGCGCTCAGTCCGCCGGGCCGTCGAATCTGACGGCCCGGAACAACTCCGCCAGGGCCACCCCGGAGGACTCCCCGGACTGCTCGGCCCGGGCCCGGACCATGTCGTCGACCCACTCGGCCTCGGTTCCGACATGGCTCACCTGGGCCCTGATCGCGGCGACCTTGGCCCCCACGGCCGGACCTATGTCGACGGTGACCCCGGGGTCCAGCGAACCCGCCAGCAAGAGCAACGGCACCCGGTGGGGAGAGCCGAGCTCGGGGTGGTACCTCACACCGGCCGACGGCGAACCAGCCGAGTCCACCACCGCCCACCCCACCGCGCGGTGATCGGGATGGCTTATGTAGCGGTCGCCGTAGAACACCGCGGTCGGGTCGTGGGAGATCAGGACCTCGGGACGATGGGCGCGGATGAGCCCCACCACCGATCGCCTCAGTCCCAGGGTGTTCTCCAGCTCCCCGTCGGGGTAGTCGAGGATGATCGGGGGGCGGGCACCGAGGATCGCCAACGACTCCGAGAGCTCCTCCCGCCGTCTGGCGGCCATCTCGTCGTCGTCGATCTCGGGATCTCCGCCTCCCCGTTCCCCACGGCTGCAGCTCACGACGGTTACCTCGGCCCCCCCGGCGGCCCAGAGGGCCAGGGCCCCCCCGCAGTTGACGATCGCGCAGTCGGGATGGGCGAAGACGGCCAGGACCCGGCCGGGATTGATCTTCAGCAGGTCGCTCATCGGTCGTCTCCGGTTCGCCGGTGGGAAGGGTAAACCATCGCGTGACCCCGGAGCCCCACGACACCGGGCGGCAGGGGGACCCGAACACGTCGCGGACCCGGTCCAAGGGGCAGCCCACCTCGTCACGAGACCCGGATCCGGGAGGTCCAGACGACGGCTGACCCGGGATCAGGGGGCCGGCCACGGCGATATGGTCCGGGCGTGGACCTTCCCCCCATTTCCCGTACCGAACCCCACCCCGATGACGAGCCCGGGGGTGAGGTCGTCGCCCGCCTCTCCGACTCGACCCTCGACCACCTGATGGAACTGGCCCTGGACCTGGCCTCGGGGGCGGCGGCGATACACCGCCGCGGGATCACCGGGGAGGTGGACACCAAGAGCTCCGCCACCGATCCGGTCACCCAGGTCGACCGCGACAGCGAGAGGCTCATCCTCGAGGGCATAGCCCGAGCCCGGCCCGACGACGGGGTCCTGGGCGAGGAGGGAGCCCGAAGGGACGGAACCAGCGGGTTCCGCTGGGTCATCGACCCCCTCGACGGCACCGTCAACTACCTGTACGGATTCCCCTCCCACGCGGTGTCGATCGGCGTCGAGTTCGGGGGGGTGCCGGTGGTCGGCGTGGTCCACGACACCGCCCTGGGCGAGGTCTACCGCGCCCGTCGCGGCGGCGGGGCCTTCCGGGACGACGTTCCCATCCGGCCCAACGACGTCTCCGACCCGGCCCGGGCCCTGGTGGCCACCGGCTTCGCCTACGAACCTCGGGTGAGGCGATCCCAGGCTGAGGTACTGACCGGGGTGATCGACCGGGTCCGGGACATACGCCGGGCCGGATCGGCGGCGATCGACATGTGTTGGACCGCCTCGGGTCGGGTGGACGCCTACTACGAGACCGGACCCCATCCCTGGGACGTGACCGCCGGTCTGGTCATAGTCCGCGAGGCGGGTGGAACCGCGGCCTACGACCCGGTCAACAACCGGATCATGGCCTCGGCCCCCGGTCTGTGGGCACCCCTCGGGGACCTCCTGACCGGGTCCGGATGGTCCCCGCCCGGGGCCCGAACCACCCGGTGACACCGCGGGCACCGCGATCTGGGCCAGAATCAATGCCGTGGGAACCCGCATACTTACCGTCGAGGACGACGAACGAATCCGCACCGCGGTCCGCATAGCGCTCGAGGACGAGGGCTGGCTGGTCGACGAGGCCGATTCCGGCGAGACCGGGATGGAGCAGTTCTCCCGTCAGCCCGCCGACGTCGTGCTGATCGACATCATGCTTCCCGGTATGGACGGGTTCGAACTGTGCCGCTCCATCCGGAGAACCAGCGACGTGCCCATAGTGATGGTCACCGCCCGCGACGACACCCACGACGTCGTGGCCGGCCTCGAGGCCGGAGCCGACGACTACCTGACCAAGCCCTTCGCTCCCAAGGAACTCTCGGCCCGGATCCGGGCCCTGCTACGGAGGGTGAGGGTCACCCCCCACGATCTGCCCGTCATTCGCCTGGGTGACCTGGAGGTGGCCCCCGAACAGGGCGTGGTGCGCAAGGACGGTCGTGAACTGCATCTGACCAAGACCGAGTTCAAGCTCCTGTGCGAGCTGGCCTCGGCCCCCGGCAAGGTGTTCTCGCGGGAGAACCTGCTGGAAAAGGTCTGGGGCTACGACTACTTCGGCGACGGCCGGCTGGTCGACGTCCACGTGAGAAGGCTGCGCACCAAGGTCGAGGGGGATCCCGCCAACCCCCGGCACGTGGTCACGGTGAGGGGCATGGGGTACAAGCTCCAACCCTGATGAGGTTGCTCCGACGCGGTCTTCGCCTCAGAACCAGGATCACCATCGCCTTCGCCGTGGGTGGATTCCTGGTCTCGGTGATGCTGGCGGCGATCACCTACGGGGTGAGTCGCAACACGGTCCTCGACCAGCGGGAACAGGCCTCCCGCCAGCAGTTCCTGACCAACGCCAGGGTCGTGCAGGACGCCTCCCGCAGCGAGAGCGTGGACTACGGGGAACTCCTGCAGTCCCTTCCCCAACTGGCGGGGGGCCAGCCGATCATCAACCTCGGGAACGAGGACGAATGGGTCTCCCCGTCGCTGACGCCCGCCGACCTGCCCGAGGCCCTCATTGCCGGTGTCCTCCAGACCGGACAGGCCGAGCAGATGAGGTATGAGGTACCCGACGGCCCCCGTCTCGCCATCGGGGCCCGACTCGAACCTTCCGGCGTCGCCTACTTCGAGGTGGTGACCCTCAACGAGGTCGCCGACAATCTCCGGTCACTGGCCATCACCCTCTCGGGCGCCGCCGTTCTCACCACCCTCGCCGCGGCGGGGATGGGCCTGTGGATCGGCCGGACGGTGCTGAGACCCCTGGTGGGGGTGTCGGCGGCGGCCCAGGCCATCGCCGGTGGACGTCTCGACACCCGACTGCAGGCCCGTTCGGATCCCGACCTGACCAAGCTGGTCGCCTCGTTCAACGACATGGCCAGCGCGCTGGAGAACCGGATAGAGAGGGACGCCCGGTTCGCGTCCGATGTCAGTCACGAACTGAGGTCGCCGTTGATGACCCTGAGAGCGTCCATCGAGGTCCTCGAGAGCCGCCGCTCGGAGCTGTCGGAGAGGGCGGCGACCGCCCTCGACCTCCTCCGGGAGGACGTCGACCGTTTCCAGAAACTGGTCGAGGACCTCCTGGAGATCTCCCGGGTGGACGCCGGAGCCGCCGATCTGGCCCTTTCGGAGGTGAGTGTGGTGGACCTGGTGCAGGCGGTCGCCGACTCCACCGGCCGCTCGGGCCAGTTCCCCATCGCCCTGTCGCGGAACCTCGGCGACCCCGTGATCCTGGCCGACAAGCGCCGCCTCTTCCAGGTCATAGCCAATCTCTTCGACAACGCCGACAAGTACGCGGGCGGGGTGACGGGGGTGGTGATCGACGGCGACGAGGATGCCGTCACCGTGGCCGTGGAGGACCAGGGTCCCGGTATCCCCCACGCGGAACGCCATCAGGTCTTCGAGCGGTTCTCCCGCGGGGACCAGGCCCGGCGCCGGGGCGGAGGTGGGGGTGCCGGTCTGGGTCTGGCCCTGGTGGCCGAACACGTTCGCCTGCACGGAGGTGAGGTGTGGGTGGAGGACCGGGCCCGCCATCAACCCGGGGCCAAGTTCGTGGTCCGACTACCCAGGAGGCCCGGTGAGAACTGAACCCCGCACTCCCCGTCTCCCGGCCCTGCTCGTCCTGGTGCTGGCCTCCCTGATGCTGCTGTCCGCCTGCGGGGTCCCCCTGGACGCCGAGCCGGTGTCCCTCAACGTCCCCGACGACGTGCTGGCGGTTCCCGAGTCGACCACCACCACCACCGTGCCCCCCTCCGCCGATGTCGCCCGGCGCACCATCTACCTGGTGAAGGGCGGGAAACTCTTCGAGGTGACACGGGAGATCCCCCAACCGGTCTTCAACCAGAAGATCTTCGACACCCTCGTCCAGGGACCCACCCAGGAGGAACTGGACGAGGGAATCGAGACCCGCATTCCCTCCGACATCGAGATGCGGGTGCTACTGGACGGGCAGGGGATCCTCACCATCGACCTGCTGAACGACGCCTTCTTCCAGATAGAGGGGGACCTCCGCATAACCGCCACCGCCCAGTTCGTGTTCACCGCCCTCAGGGTTCCCGCCACCCGCGGGGTGCTGTTCCAGCAGGCCGGGGAGTACGTGCAGTTGGCGCGGGGCGACAATCTCCTCCAGCCCCTGGACGAGAACGGGGTGCCCGAACCATTCACCCGGGCCGACTTCCCCGATCTCGATCCACTCAACGCCGGGGACAACTGAGGGCCGTCCGATCCCCGGAGGACCTCCTACCGGAGATCCTCACCTGCTCCCGACGCGAGGCCAACCGTCACCGCCCGGACCCACCCGTCACCGGCCCCGGCCACCCGCCGGACCCACCCGACACCGGCCCCGGCCACCCGCCGGACCCACCCGTCACCGGCCCCGGGCCACGGGTCGGACCCCCGAGCGACGTCGATCCCACCAGCGCAGGGAGGCCGCGAACATCAACAGGGTGGGGAAGATCTCCAGCCGCCCGAACAGCATCAACCAGATGAGGACCGCCCGCCCCAGGCGGGGCACCTCCCCGAAGGTGGAGGCGGGTCCCACCCGCCCCAGTCCCGGACCCATGTTGCCGATGGTCGCCGCCGCCGAGGAGATGCCCGTGACCGGGTCGGCACCGGTGATCACCACCAGAATCCCACCGAGCAGTAGAGCACCCAGGTACAGGAACACGAAGGCCAGGACCCGACCCACGATCTCCTCGGGAACCGCGGTGTCCCCCAGGGTCACGGGGGTCACGGCCCGGGGGTGACGGGCCCGACGCACCTCACGTGCGGCGTGCTTGAGCAGGACCTGCACCCTGAGGATCTTCATTCCCCCCGCCGTCGAACCCGTCATCCCCCCCGGCAGCATGACCAGGAGCAACACCACCTGGGCCGCCGGACCCCAACGGGTGAAGTCGCTGGTCCCGAATCCGGTGCTCGTGAGCAGGGTGGTCACGTTGAACACCGACTGGCGGAGATTCGTGGAGAGCCCGGTGAGCTGAGACCGGTTGACCCACGTGATCATGGCCACGAGGCCCACGAACAGACCCAGGTACAACCTGAATTCGCTGATCCGGCGGTAGACGCCCCAGTCGCCCTGCACCGCCTTCCAGTGGAGGGCGAAGTTGGCCCCACAGTACAACATTCCCACCACCAGGAGCCCCTCCACCAGGGCCGAGTCGAAATAGGCGATGGAGGCCCCCCGGGTCGAGAATCCACCGGTGGCGGCGGTGGTGAAGGCGTGGGCCACCCCGTCGTAGGGACTCATGCCCCCCACCGCGATCAGGGCCACGGCGATGACCACCGTCACCCCCGCGTAGAGGCTCCAGAGTCGTATGGCCGTCTGTCGCACCCTCGGCGCCAGACGATCGGGCGTGGTCCCCGGGGCCTCGGCCGCGATCATCTCCAGTCCCCCGACCTTGAGGGCCGGGAGGATCGCCACCGCCAGAACGATCAGGCCCATTCCCCCCAGCCACTGGCTGAGACTCCGGAAGAACAGCACCCCGTGGGGAACCCCCTCGATGTCGGTGAGGATGGTGGAACCGGTGCAGGAAAAGCCCGAGACCGACTCGAAGAGCGCGTCGTCGAACCGGCTCCACGGAATGGTCCCCGAGAGCACGAACGGGAACGCCCCTAGCACCGACGCCGCCAGCCAGGACCAGGCCACGGCGGCGAAGGAGATGGCCGAGGACTGTCGGGTGGGGACCCGCGTCCACGTCCACAGGCCCACCCCGATCAACGAACCCGCCAAGGCGACCAGCGACAACGAGCCAACGTCGCGCCACACGTCGGCCCCACCATCGATCGCCCCGACGGCGGCGGAGACCACCATTCCCGCCGAAACCAGCATGAGAGCCACACCGACGACGTGCAGAACCGCATTGTCACGGGGGGCGATCCCCCCGATTCGGTACCACGGCACCACCCCCGGATCCAGACCCTCGTGTCCCGGCGCCCACCGGCCGGAGCGGGCCCTCACCGTCGGTCCCCACGGTGGTCCCGGAGCCTCCGTCCCCCGGTTCCGACACTCCCCGTGAGATCTCTCATGGTCCGGGACACCCCCGCCAGGCCCGACGCCACCACGACCATCAGGGGGGTGAGTGACCCCCGGCCGCCGAACATCAGGACCGCGGCCACGACCCGACCGGGTCGACTCAGGAGCCTAAGCATCGAGGTGGGGTCGGTCGCCACCCAGTCGACACCGACCGTGGAGAGGCTGGAGATGGTGGTCGTGAAGGCGTCGAGGACCCCCGACCCGGCCAGGGCCAGACCGACATAACCAGCAGCGGCCACCAGCATGGCGAATGTCACCTCGGCCGTCATCTGCTCGATGGTGGGCTCATCGAGGGGGGAGGGTCCGACGGTCACCGCCCTCACCCCCCGTGGGTGCAGGTGGGACTGAACCCCACGGCCCATCAGACCCACCATGGCCAGACCTCTGGAGACCTTCAGACCGGCCGTCATCGAGGCCGCCATTCCCCCCACCACGGCCAGGGCGGTGAGCACCACCACCCCCTGGGAACCGAAGGGCCCCAGACCTCCGGCGGTGAAACCGGTGGTCGACATGGTGGACACGACGGCGAACCCGGCTCTCCTGATCGACTCATGACCGATGTCACCACTCCACAGGACCAGGGCGGCCCAGGCCAGGAGCACCACGCTGACGTACAG
>JALSTE010000472.1 GCA_026983855.1 Acidimicrobiia bacterium | reverse complement strand
ACCCGGCTGCCGTCGAGGAGGCGGGCGGGGTAGGACCCCAACCTCATGGTGCCCCCCATGTCGGTGACCTCCCTCTGGGTGTCCATCAGATCGATCACCGGATGGGGGGTGAGGGGATCGAACTCCGAACTGGACGCCCCCTCCAGGCCCAGCATGTTGCGGGCGAACTCGATGGTCATGATCTGAAGACCCAGGCAGATACCCAGACAGGGGATCTGATTCTCCCGGGCGAAGCGGACGGCACTCACCATGCCCTCCGTCCCCCTCTCCCCGAATCCCCCGGGCACGATCATCCCGTCGAGATCGCGCAACCGGACCTCGGCGTTGGCGTCATCGACCTCCTCGGCCTGAATCCACTCCAGGTCCACGTCGACCCCGTGGTGGTAACCCCCGTGCTTGAGCGCCTCCACCACGGACAGGTAGGCGTCAACGAGGGACACGTACTTGCCGATCAGGCCGATGCGGACCGAGCGTCGGGCCGACTCCACCCGAGCTACCAGGGAACGCCACTCGGAGAGATCGGGGGGAGCCGGGTCGCAGCCGAGGGTCTCGCAGACGAAATTGTCGAGACCCTCCTCGTGGAGCACGAGCGGAATCTGGTACAGGTGGGGGGCGTCGGCGGCGTTCACCACCGCCCTCTTCTCCACGTCGCAGAGGCGCGAGATCTTGGCCCGGAGGTCGTCCTCCACGGGGGATTCGCTGCGCAGGACGATGGCGTCGGGTTGGATCCCCCGGCTCCTCAGCTCGGTCACCGAGTGCTGGGTCGGTTTGGTCTTCTGCTCCCCCGACGGCCCGATGAAGGGAACCAGGGTCACGTGCACGTAGCACACCTGCGAACGTCCGACATCGAGACGGAACTGTCTGATGGCCTCCAGGAAGGGGAGGATCTCGATGTCACCCACGGTGCCACCGACCTCGGTGATGACCACGTCGACGTCCTCGGTGGCCAGACGGGTGATCCGGGATTTGATCTCATCGGTTATGTGGGGGATCACCTGCACGGTCCGACCCAGGTAGTCACCACGACGTTCCGCCGCCAGGACCGCCTGGTAGATCGAACCGGTCGTGGCGTTGGAGTCCCGGGTCAGGTTCTCGTCGATGAACCTCTCGTAGTGGCCGAGATCCAGATCGGTCTCACCCCCGTCGTCGGTTACGAACACCTCCCCGTGTTCGAAGGGGTTCATGGTCCCCGGATCCACGTTGATGTACGGGTCGAGCTTCTGCATCGTGACCCTCAGGCCCCGGGCCTTGAGGAGACGACCGAGTGAGGAGGCGGTGATGCCCTTGCCCAGCGAGCTGGCCACTCCCCCGGTTACGAAGATGTGCTTGGCCACGCGACCTCCCGGATTTCGCGCCTCGGAGAGGGTACTCGCGATCTCGGCCGGGACCTTGGATACCCGCCGGATCCCCGTCCAATCTCAGGTCAGGGACGGAGCCGGGCCAGGCGGTCCAGGGCCGAGAGCACCCGGTTGCCCGCTATGACCCGGGAGAACGAGACCCTCTCGCTGATCAGGTTGAGACCCCCCACCACCGCCAGGGCCAGCCACTCACCTCCCGGACCCAGCGCCAGGACCGTGCTCAGACCCAGGGCGGCGCCGACGACGTTGGCTCCGGTGTCACCGGCCATGAGTCGCTCCCGCCCCTCCCACGGGGCCAGACCCAGCGCCGCCCCAACGGCCAGCAACCCGGGCAGGAGTTCGGGCCCCCCGGCCACCGGGACCAGGATCAGCAGCCAGAGCACAGCAACCTTCGTGGTGCGCAGGGGGGCCCGGTCGAAGAGGTTGGCCAGGTTGGCCGAGAGAGCCACGAGCAGCCCGGCCCGGGCCCAGTCGACAACCGAACCGTCCCCCCGCACCAGGGCGGTGGCGGCCAGGGAGACGGCACCTCCCCCGGCCAGTTTCACCATCCCGGTGGTCAGACGTCCGTGGGCCAAAGCGGTCAGGTGGCCACGGAATCCCCCCCCTCCCGGTTGACCCGAAAGGTCGTCCACCAGTCCCAGACCGCCGAAGGCCAGGGCCAGGATCAGCGAGGCCGCCGCCCGGGCGGGGGTCACCCCGAAGGGCTCCGGAAGGGCCCAGGCCACCCCCGAACCCACCGCCACCACGATCATGATCACCACCCCGGCCACGGCCGGGATGGAGGACCCCCTGAAGTTGGTGCGACGGAAACGGGCCCGCCCCAGCAGTGGGGAGAGCAGCACCCACAGCACCGCCGAGCCGAGTAGCGAGAACAGTACGATCAACGGTGCCCCGGCGCTCATCGGTGCAATCGGTCCCCGATGGTGCGCAACAGGGCCCGGGCGGTGCCCCCCGGGCCGATACGGG
>JALSTE010000471.1 GCA_026983855.1 Acidimicrobiia bacterium | reverse complement strand
CAACGCGTCCTCAGCCGGGGCCCGGGACTCCGAACCCTCCTGATGGCGGTGGTGATGGCCCTGCTCGGATCGGCGTGCACCTACACACCGCTCGCTCTGCAGACCTCGATCCCGCCGAACGCCGAATCCAGTGTGCTGCTGGCGGCCGACGGATCCGAGTTGACCGTCCTCCACTCCGATGAGAACCGGACCGAGATCACCCTCGACCAGGTTCCCCGCTACGTGATCGACGCCGTCGTGGCCATCGAGGACCGTCGCTTCTGGCGGCACTCCGGGGTGGACGTCCGGGGCATAGTCCGGGCCGCCCGGCGGAACGTGGCCGCCGGTGAGGTGGTCGAGGGTGGATCCACCATCACCCAGCAGTTCGTGAAGAACGCCCTGATCGGCTCGGACCGCACCCTCGACCGCAAGGTCCAGGAGGCGTCACTGGCCCTCCAGGTGGAACGCCAGTTCACCAAGGAGCAGATCCTCGAGTACTACCTCAACACCGTCTACTTCGGCTCGGGCGCCTACGGCATCGAGGCCGCCTCCCGCGTCTACTTCGGCAAGACCACGGCCCAACTGGATCCGGCCGAGGGCGCCCTGCTGGCGGGGCTCATCAAGGCCCCGTCCACCTACGACCCGTTCGTGAATCCCGAGGGGGCGGTGAAGAGACGTTCACTCGTCCTGAGGGCCATGGCCGAGGAGGGGTACCTGACCCCCGAGGAGGCCAACGCCCTCGACACCACCGACATCAGGCTGGTCCCACCCGATCCCGACACCCGCTACCGGGCCCCCTACTTCGTGGAGGCGGTGAAGAGGTTCATCCTCTCCGACCCCGCCTTCGGCGCCTCCCGCGAGGAACGGGCCCGGCTGCTGTTCACCGGAGGGCTCACGATAGAGACGACCCTCGATCCCGTGGCCCAGTCCGAGGCGGAGAAGGCGGTGGGGCTGGTCCTCTCCCGCCCCGACACCGACCCTGACGCCGCCGTGGTCAGCATGGATCCCGACAACGGCCACGTCATCGCCCTGGTCGGAGGCCGCGATTTCTTCGACGGCGGTCCCCGGTCGAAGTTCGATCTGGCCACCCAGGGGCGTCGCCCGGCCGGTTCCTCGTTCAAACCACTGGTCCTGGCCGCCGCCCTGGAGGAGGGTGTGACCCTGGACCGGGAGTACGACGCCCCCTCTGAACTCTCCATCGACATCACCGGAGGCGTGTGGGACGTGGAGAACTACGGAGGAGCGGCCGGGGGGCGTGTGAACCTGGTCGAGGCCACGGTCAATTCCTACAACACCGCCTACGCCCAGCTGATCGTGGACGTGGGTCCGGCCGACGCCATGGCCGTGGCGGCTCGGATGGGAGTCGACTCGCCCCTTCAACCGGTCCTGTCCTCGGTGCTGGGCGCCAACGATGTCAGCCCGCTGGACATGGCCACCGCCTACGCCACACTCGCCGCCAGGGGCGTCCGCCATGACCCGGTCTTCGTCACCCGGGTGCTGGACGCCGAGGGTCGGGTGATCTACGAGGCCCCCGACACCGCCCACAGGGCGGTGGAACGCTCCACCGCCGACCAGGTGACGAGCGTCCTCCAGCAGGTGATGAGTCGGGGTACCGGCATCAAGGCCCGCATCGGTCGCCCGGCGGCGGGCAAGACCGGGACCGGACAGAACTGGGGCGATGCCTGGTTCGTCGGTTACACGCCCGACCTGGTCACCGCCGTGTGGGTCGGATTCGCCGAGGGTCAGATTCCCATGGTGCCCCCGACCACGCGGGTGAGGGTCACCGGCGGTACCTGGCCGGCCCAGATCTGGCAGCTCTACATGGGTGCGGTCCTGGCCACGGCGCCCGCCACGGACTTCGCTCCCCCCGACACCACGCCCTCCGACCAGGCTCGGGGGTCCGCCGACGAAGAGGAGGCGGTGGCCCGTACCGACGGCGGCCCCACCGGCCAGCTGGTCACCGACGTGGTCGGTATGCCGACCAACCTGGCCGAGGAGATCCTGACCCGGGACGGCTTCGTGGTGGTCACCGAATCGGTTCCCGACGACGAACTACCCCCGGGTTTCGTGGCCTCGCAGTCCCCACCGGGAGAGTCGATAGTCCCGGGGGGAGAAGAGATCGTCCTCCGGATAGCGAACGGAGAACGGGTCCACCGGGTCCCCGGAGTGCTGGGTCTGGATCCCGGGTCAGCCGCCGAGGACCTGGTAGGCGCCGGCTACGACGTCGACGTGGTCGAGCGGGCCGACGATGACCCCGATTCGGCCGCCGCCCTGAGCGGCCTGGTCTGGAAGGTGGAGCCGGCCGGTGGTTCCCCCCTGGCCGCGGGGGAGACCGTCTCCATCTGGGT
>JALSTE010000470.1 GCA_026983855.1 Acidimicrobiia bacterium | reverse complement strand
GAGCGGTCTGGTGGCGGGCGAAGGCGGCGATGTCCTCCAGGGGGTCCACGTTGGAGATCACGACGTCGCCGTGGGCCCCCGGGCACAGGACCCCGATCCGCCCCTCGAGACCACAGAGTCGGGCGTTGACGCCCCACATCGACCGGAGTACGTCCACCGCCGGTTGGACCCGGGCCCGGATGGCGAGTTCCTCGTTCTGGCGGGGCTGCACCTCCCCGATGAGGTCGGTGCCGAACCCGAGCGTTATCCCCGCCCGGTGCGCCCGCTCCAGGGACTCCAACCCGGAGTCCAGCACCACGGTGTTCTTGGCCTGGTTGACCTCCGGAAGGCCGAGCCGGCGGCCGACGTCGTGCATGGCCTGATAGGTGACGAGGGTGGGAACCAGGACCGCGCCCGCATCGGCCATCTCCGTGGCGGTGCGAGCGTCGATCAGGTTGCCGTGTTCGATGCAGTGCACCCCAGCCTCCACGGCCATCGAGATGGCCTCTGGTGTGTAGGCGTGGGCGGATACGTAGGTGTGGCGATGCCGGGCCTCGGTGACGATGGCCCGGATCTCCTCGGTCGTGTACTGCACGCTCTCCAACGGATCGGTGGGCGACGCCACCCCGCCCGAGACGTGGATCTTGAGAAAATCGCTGCCGTCACGAAGGAGATGACGAGCCGCCTTGCGCACCGCGTCGGTCCCGTCGGCGACGATGGACATGACGCTGGAATCCAGGACGCAGCCGCAACTCGCCAGACCGATCTCACCTGAGCGGATGTCACCGTGCCCACCGGTCTGGGTGAGCATGAGACCGGCACGCACGATCCGGGGACCCCGGGCGTGACCGTCGGCGATGGCCCGCATCAGACCGTTGACGTCGCCCCCGAGGTCGCGGACGGTGGTGAAACCACGTTCGACGGTGTCGGCGGCGAGCCGGGCCATGTTGATGCCGAACTGCACCTCCGACCACCGCACGAGGGCCCCGAAGTCGAGGGTGGCCAGTCGGAAGTGCACGTGCCCGTCGATCAGACCGGGCAGGACGAAACGACCGTCGGCGTCCACGGTGACGTCGCCCTCACCGGGACGGGAGTCGCCCACGTCGACGATGACCCCGCCCTCGATGACGATGACCTGGTTCTCGGTGTAGGTCATGGTGGTCGTGTCGAGCACGGTGCCGTTCCTGATCACCGTCCGACTCGGTCGGTCCCCTGCCCGGGGTTCGCTCATGTCGCCTTCCTCGCTCATGTCAGTCGATGCCTCCGATGGATGGTGTGGCACAGGTGGTCCCGGCGTTCCGCGGAGGCGGTTGAGGCCGCCACCCCCCGGGGGCTCGGGAGGTCTCGACGGAACGTCCCCGTCCGGGCCGGGTGCGGTGCTCGGACCCCCGGGTTGTGACACGGCCGGCGGGTGGGTGCGCGGGCATGGCGGCGCCCGGCGGGGCCGGGCTCCCGGACCGGGGTGGCCCGGGCCCGATCGCCGCTTCGGTCGACGTCGCCCGGGGGGAGAGGGTTGCCGTTCACGACGCCGACCGGTCCGTCAGGATCCTCAGCGTCGCCTGGCCGAGCAGGTCGAGTTCCTCTCGGGGATCGGGCTCGACCGACCCCATCTGCCGCTGCACGATCATCCCCATGAGATGGGAGCGGGCGAAGCGGCGAGCGGCCGAGACGCGTTCGATCGGCAGTTGGAGGTCGACGAATACATCGGACCAGAGCTGGTCCAGGCGCGAACGTGCGGCGTCGAACACGGCGGCGGAACGGTCCGCCACTTCGGCACTGACGTTGGGGTCCGAGGAGACCAGGAAAGCGGCCCGACACGTTGGTTGGTGATACGAGGTCCACATTGAGGACACCAGTGAGGCGATCCGTTCGGCGGGTGGTGCGTCGGCGGTAATCTCCCTCGTACGCTCGATGAGGTCGTTCCACCCCACCTCGACCACGGCGACCAGCAGTTCCGTCTTGGAGCCGAAGTGGTACTGCAGGGCCCCGGTGGAGACACCGGCCCGCCCGGCGATCTCAGCCACGCCGGTGGACGGTCCGGTCTCCACGATGACCGCGGCCGCCGCCGACAACAGCGCGGCCCGGGTCGATTCCCGGCGCTCCCGCTGGGTCCGTCGGGACCCCTCCGCCCTGACCTTGACTGCGACCATCACAGAAACATACCATATATATGTATTGTTTAGCGAGCTGGATATCCGGGACCGGGGAGAGGAGACCACGATGATCTTCACCCCTCAGGTGAGCCTTGGCCGGCCGACACCGGCCGGGCCGATCACCGTCCGGCGGATCCACCCGGTGTACACCCCCGCCACACCCACCGGGTCACCCCGTCCACGGAAGGCGGGCACCCCTTGAGGGTCAGGGTCAACGGAGTGCGGCTCTTCTACGACGTCGACGGAGCCCAACTCGTGGTCGAAGACGACGGTCCGGTCGAGCGTCCGACCCTGATCCTGCTGCACGGGGCCCCGGGGGTCTCCGACCACACGGCGTTCAAGCCCGACTTCGCCACCCTCACCGACGTCGCCCAGGTCGTGTATCTGGATCTCCGTGGTGCGGGACGCAGCGACGACGATCCCGCCGGTCGGTACAGCCTGGAGGCCTGGGCCGACGACCTGGTGGCGTTCTGCGAGGCGCTTGGGATCACCAGGCCGATCGTCCTCGGCAACTCCGCCGGCGGCATGGTGGCCGCCGTGTACGCCATCCGTCACCCCGGGCACCCGGGGAAGTTGATCCTGTCCAGTACCCAGGCCCGGCTGGATCCCACCAGATGTGCGGCGGTCTTCGAGCGCCTCGGCGGAGAGATCGCCCGTGAGGCCGCCCTGGATGCCCTTCAGCGCACCGGGGACATGGCGTCACTGGCGGCGTACAACGAACACTGCACGCCGCTCTACAACCCCACCCCACAGCCCCGGGCCTTCGGAAGCTCGATCTTCCGGCCCGATCTGGCCCGGCAGTTCCACGCAATGGACGGAATCTGGCACCGAATCGACCATCTCGAGGATCTGGGCCGGATCACCTGCCCGACCCTGGTTCTGGCCGGCGCCCTCGACCCCGTGACCCCCATCGAGGACAGCGAGGACATGGTGCGGCACCTCGATCCGTCGATGACGACCTACGTGCCGTTCGACAATGCCGGCCACGGGGTCTGGCACGACGACCCCGACCGGGCCTTCGCGGTGTTGCGGGCCTTCATCACCGCCGGCTGAGGGCAGGCGGCCGCCGGGGGCATCCTCTCCGGACCTCCCGGGCACAGCGTCAGGGTCACCGATGGCAAGGAGAGCATCCCGTTCAGCCCCGCAGCGAACCACACCCGAGCGTCGGGTCACGTGCCCCACGAGATGAGGCGGCCTGATCGCGGTTCGCAGTTCGGACAGCCAGACACCCGGTGGCCGCGGGTCCCGAGGGCGACGACGGGAGTGGAGGCTCGCGAACCATGTGCCAATGCTGGTGTCGGAGGGGGAGTTCAACCCAGGTACAAGCGCCCCCTGGGCGCATCGATCTGGTCGCGGCGCGGCACGAAACGCATGGTCACGGGTCCACGACCGAGTCTTGGACAACCACGGGGGTTGCCCGAGTCAGGCGTTGCGGTGCACAGCGGCGTGGAAGCCGTCGAGGAGGTGGTCCGAAAAGACGCGGGCGACGAGTTCGCCACGGGTGCTGAAGCCGGTCTTGGTGAAGATGGCCTTGACGTGGTCGCGGACGGTGTGGGGGGAGATGCTGAGCTCGGCTGCGATGTGCTTGGTTGAGAGCCCTCGGGCGAGGTGAATGACGATATCGATCTCGCGCTCGGTGAGGTCGTAGGCCTCGAGCAGGATCGGGGTGAGATCAGCCGCACGAGCGGGCTCGATCAGCACTGCTACCGAGCCACGATCGCCCTCCATCGGGATGGCGGTGACCCGCCGCCAGCTCCCCGAGGTCCCGTGCAGGCGGGTGGCGATATGCGACGAGGACCGGCTGGCCCTCGCTCGAGTGACCACGTTGCGAACGATGGCCGGTAGCCCGTGTTCATCGACGCCAGCGGTTCGTAGTTCATCGAGCAGGCGACCGCCCTCGAGTGTGAGGTCCTGGACCTGGTTGTCGTGGTCGACGACCAACATTGCAGCGGTGCCTTTGGCTTCGGTGTCGAGGGCGACCACTCCGGCTCGAAGTGATTTGGCGATGATCGGGACGAGGGCTTCAACGTTGCGGCACTCGTCGTCGGTGAAGGGGCCGTCATCGATGGCTCGCAGGAGACTGACGACTCCCCAGCATCTCGATCCAACCGCAAATGCAGCGCGGAGCTCGTCGGCGACTCCGAGTTGGGCGTAGAGGTTGGTGTAGATGGGTGCCCGATCGAGATCGCCGTCGGTGGCCTCGAACAGGGTGGCCACAGAGGTGGTGCTGCGGGCGAGATCGGTGAACTTGTTGTAGCCGGGAGCGAGGAGCTCGTTGTCCCAGAACGGCGCGCACGCTTCAGCCGCGAATCCTTCGACCAGACCTCCGGTGGGGAGCAGGGTGTCGGGGTCAACGGTCATCAGCGCACTCCACGAGAACTTCGCCACATCGTGGAGCGCGGCCTGAGTCGCCTCCAGCGTCGCGGTGAGGTCCGGGGCGTCGTCGAGACGGCGCAGACGGTCACGAGCTCGGGTGAAATCGGCCACAGCCATGCGTCGAGCCTACGGTTCAACCGATGACGGTGGTATCCCCTCATCGAGGGAGTGCCGCCCCACCAACGAGGGTCAGAAACACCCAAGGCGGGGATTCCCCGTCGGCATGCCCTTCCTTACGGTCGTATCCATCACGACCAGCAGGAGACAATCCATGGCCAGTACCGACACCACCGCGGTCAGCGAACCATCGACGGCACCAGCTCTGGCCGGTATCCAACACGTCGGACTGACCGTGCGCGACGTCGAGGCCAGCGTCGAGTGGTACACCCGGGTCCTCGGCCTCGAGCGCCAGTTCGACGAGCCCCACCACCACAGCGACCAGGGCGGCTACGCCGTGGTGATCGGTACGCCTGACATGTCGCTCAACGTGGGTCTCGATCATCACCCCGGCAATGCCGGTGAGACCTTCAACCCGACCCGGACAGGACTCGACCACCTCTGCTTCCAAGTCGCCGACGCCGACGCGCTGAGCGCCTGGGCCACCCACCTGGACCAGCTCGGAATCGCCAACTCCGGTGTGTACGCCGTGGAAGGCGCACCAATGTGGTTACTGACCTTCGACGACCCCGACGGCATCCAGCTCGAGCTCATCGCCTTCGCAGGCTGAGAACCATGCCACTCACACCGGCCGAGATGGACGAGCTGATGGATCGGCACTTCGCGTTCGAGATGGCCGACGACGTCGACGGCGTGCTCACCACCCTCGCACCCGACGCCGAACACGACATCGTCGGAGCACCCGACGGACCAACCACCGGCCACACCCAGACCCGGCCGACCTACGAACGGGTCTTCGCCGATCTCGCCGGCGAACGCGTCGAGACCCTGCACCGCTACCACGGCCCCAACTCTCTCACCGACGAGAGCCTCTGGATCGGACGGGCCGTCGGCGCTCCCCTGGGAATTCCCGGCAACAACCGCCCGCTGCGGTTTCGGATCCTCCACGTCATGGAATTCGACGACGCCGGCCTCATCACCCGCGAGAACGTGTGGATCGACCACAGCGCCATCACCAGCCAGCTCGCCGACAGCGACTCAAGAACCGACAGCGCCGACCCAGGAGGAACCGACCAATGACCGACACGAACCCGATTACCACCACCAAGGACGTGTGGTTCGAAGGAGCATTCATGCGAGTGCTCGTCGATACCAATGAATCCGGCGGCGCCATCTCGATGATGGAGCACTGGTACCCGGCCAACTGGTCACCCCCACTGCACGTCCACCACCGCGAAGACCAGGTCCTACACGTCCTCGAAGGCCAGATCCGCGCCACCACGGGCGACGGACCCGAGACCACACTGCACGCCGGAGAGAGCGCCTTCCTCCCCAGAGACGTCCCCCACACCTTCATCACCGGGCCCGAAGGCGCCAAGATACTCGAGATCAACACCCCCGGCGGATTCGAACAATTCCACCTCGAGGCCGGCGAACCAGCACTTGAAACCCGCATACCCGATCCCAAGGAAGTCGACGTCCCCAAACTCGTTGCCGCCATCGAGCCCTACGAGGCTGAATTCGTCGGCCCACCAATGAGCTGAACCCGAGCAACGCCTTCTGCGGGGTGGACGGAGGCCGACGGCTGGCCTGACCCCCTGGGATTGGTCCACTCCTGATTGGAGAGCCTGCTGCCCACAATGGTGGGCGAGGGAGGACCATCACGATGGCGAGAAGACGGCATACGCCGGACCAGATCTTCCCGAAGCTGCGAGAGGCAGACCGGCTGCTGGCCGAGGGTGAGCTTTCCCTTGAATCGTGGAGGGCTATTGATGGTTGAAGTTTCTCGCGGCTGGCTCGGGGAGGCGATTCTGGTGGTCCTGGGTCCGACCGGGGACTGGTTTCGGACCGCTGAGGCGATCTGAGCGGCGTGTCATGCCGCCCTTTGCTGGTTGGTGTCGCTGTGTCGGGTTCTGTCGGCGAGGGGCTGTTCGTACACCGCCGAGGGCTTCATCTCACAGCTGGGGTGTCGGCGGGTGTGGTTGTGGACCTCGATGAACCGGGCGCCCTCACGGCCGGCCTGGGTGAAGATGGCGAAGGTCCGTCGTGGCAACGGCTCCCATTCCAGCGTCGAGTTGAAACTCTCGGCGACGGCGCGGTCCAGAGCCGAGCCAAAGCCGAGCCAACTCGACCCATCGACTGGATGACCGGTGCGCATCGCCTCGGCGGCCTTGGCGAACCCGTGGGCGGCGGGGAGGTCGGTGGTCTCGTCTTGGCGCGCGTAGATCTAGGCGGGTTCGGCCACGGCAACGACGTCCCCCCAGCAGAATTCGAATCAGCGTTCTACGCTGACCAACAGACCACCCCAGCCGGGTTTGGAAACCCAAACACCTGAGTCTCCATCAAACCCGGGGCGGTTCAGACGAGGCCAGGCCGCCGACCCTGGATAGAAAGCCACCGTCGGGATCGAGCGATGTAGCGGTAGATCACTTCGGGGCGACGACGGGGATTCCGTTCGCCATAGCGGCGTCAGCCAGGCGATCGTCATAGGTGACCAGTCCCTCGAGGTCATCGCCCAGATCGAGGGCGGAGGCGAGATGAATCGCGTCGAGTGACCGCAAGCCAACAGGGTCGAGACGGCCGGCCGCCTCGAACACCGCCGCCGTGACGTCGACAAGAGTGACTGCGTCCAACACCGAACGAGCCTGCAGCGCCCGATCCGGAACGACCCTGCGAACCGATCGGATCAGCTCGGTCCGCGCCAAGCTACAGGCGACGAGATCTCGGTCTACCTCCTGCAACCAGGACCGAAGCGCAACGGTCTCGGCCTCGCCGACCACCAGCTTCACCAACGCCGAGGTGTCGATGTAGAACGCCACCTCAGTACCGCTCGTCGTCTCTCATCTCCGACAGGACCACGGACAGCTCCGGCCCGGGCTCAGGGATCGGCAAGTCAGCAAGTCGTTGCCGGGCTGGTCGAGCATGTCCCTCTTCGATCAGAGCACGTAGACGTGACCTCGGGATCGCCGTCATCCGGGCAACCGGGCGCCCTCGATCAGTGATCGTCACCGTCTCACCAGCGGCCGCCTCGGCCACGACCGCCGACGCGTTCTGCTTCAGGGCCCGAATCCCAACCTCAGACATGTACTTCAATGTAGCACATTGGCTCTCAGAGACGGCAGACGCGAAGAATCAGGGGGTGTCGCCGGTTTACTGACGCTGGTGTCGGAGGGGGGACTTGAACTCACCTCCCCTTCACGGCATCCAGCGGCGTCCTGCGGCAACAAGCGGCGTACAGCGGCATCTGGCGCGGGCGAAAACTGCTCCCTGCCGCTCGATGCCACTAAACGACGCTGGCTGCCATTAGCAAACCATTAGCAGAGCGACACCCCCTGGTAGGTCACTTTGTCATGGCCGCTTGCCGATGACCGCGGAGGTCCGTGTGAGCGAGCCGACCCAGGTGTGGCTGTCGGGGCAGATCCACCCGACGATGTCGAGTAGCTCGCCGTGGTCGTGGGCGAGATTGCGTTGGTGGATGGGTTCGTGGTGGGCGATCCGGTTCCGCAGGAAGTGAAGCCGCTGCATGCGGTCATCGACGTCGGCGCGCACTCGCCGTGGATCGCCCGCATCGGGATGGCCGGGAAACGCTGCGGCGAGAGCCGGGACCCAGAGCGACGTGAGGTAGTGGGGTGTGCACAGGAACCGCCAAAACCCGAAACTCAGTTCAGCGATGACCTTGCCGTGGACCTCGGTTCGGCCGGGTCGGGTGGCCCGGCTTCGCGCCGCCTCAACATCATCCCACGCCCTACGCCCTGGCTTCCCTGAGAACAGCTGTCGCCGCCGATACCAGACCTGTGACCAGCCGCGGGCTTGTCCGTGGGTGACTAGCGCTGCGTCTATGGCGTTGCGGAAGAGAACCTCGAGTCGGCCGAGGTCCTCGTACAACGCTGCGCCTACCTGGGTGTTCCAGTCGTAGAGCTCGATCGCGGCGCGCACATCCCCGGAGGTCACCGCCAGGTAGGACGCGAGCCGGTCCTGGGTGAGGCGATCGGCGATGATCTGGTGGTTGAGCGTTGACATCGACGCCACTGACCATATAGTGGACATCGAAGACCCCGGAACCGTCCCTGCCTCGGCAAACGGCCGGGGTTACGCACTTTTCTCGGTAGTGACTTCATTGTCGGAAGTTACGAGCGACTCCAGGACCTCGTGCGCCTCAGTCAGCGCTGGCTCCGAATCGCCCCAGCCGAAGATCGTGCAGGCGGCCCGGGCGACAAGTAGGTAGGCGCCTCCGACGTACTTGGCAGCGAGCGGGTAGAGCCAGCTGTCGGGTGCGGTGTCGTGAAGGCCTTCGTTCCCATCGCTATCTGTCCGGCGTCGGGACCGGGTCGAGATGTCCCAGCCTTGTTCGATGAGGACCGTGAGTTCATCGATGCGCGAGTAGTCCTCGTCATCGAGGGTCTCGAGCATCTCCCGCATTGGCCTGAACGAGCGCAGTCGGTCCTGACCTGCTTGGCGCGCCGCAGCTGTGATGGATGCTTGCTGGTCTGCCGCTTTCTGCTCGCGCTCGGCCGCCTCTTCGGGCGACTGCGCCCATGAGTCGATGAGCACCTGGGATGCGGACAGGGAGTCTCGCCTCCATCCAAACGCCAACGCGACTCTGAGCTTCCCCTCGAATCGTGGAGAGTTGGTTATTGGTGGTCGCAGTTTCTCATGGCTGGTTCGGTGAAGCGGTTCGGGTGGGCCTGAGTCCCGGCGAAGTCCGGTTTCGGGTCGGTGAGGCGATCTGAGCGGCGTGTCATGCGGCCCGTTTGTGGTCGGTGTCGCTGGGGCGGTATCTGTCGGCGAGGAGCTGTTCGTACACTGCCGGCGGTTTCATCTCGCAGCTGCTGTGACGGCGGGTGTGGTTGTATGCCTCGATGAAGCCGGCGACGCCACGGCGGGCCTGGGCGAAGGTGTCGAAGGTCCGTCGTGACAGCAGCTCCCATTCCAGGGTCGAGTTGAGACTCTCAGCCACGGCGTTGTCGAGAGCCGACCCGACTCGGCCCATTGATTGGCGAACCCCGAGCGCCTTGCAGGCTTTGGCGAAGAGCTCGCCGGTGTACTCGCCTCCCTTGTCGGAGTGAAAGATCACTCCGTCGACGTCGCCGCCGCGCACCGCGCCGGCCATGCACAACGCGGCCTTGGCCAACGCCGCGTCGTGGTGTTCGCCGATCGCGAACCCGGGCAGGCGCCGCGAGGCAAGGTCCTCCACGATCGCCAAATACAGTTTCCCTTCACCGGTCGGGATTTCGGTCAGGTCCCCGCACCATTTCTCATCGACCGTTTCGGCGGTGAAGTCGCGTTTGACCAGGTCATCTATAGGTTCAGCGGCCTTGTCAGGCCGGGTGAGTGAGCGCCGCTTGCGTTTCGGGGACCGACCCTGAAGGCCTTGACGGACCATCGACGCAGCGACGGTGTTGATCGACACGTTCCAGCCGTCCTCGATCAGGTCCTCGAACACCCGCGGCGACCCGTAGGTGCCGGGATTCCCACCGGAAATGTCAAACGACTCCTTGACTGCCGTGTCGAGCCGGCCCCGACGCTGTTGGCGTGGCGTTGGGGACCGGTTGCGCCATTTGTAGAACCACCACTCGGACACGCCGAGCCAGCGGCAGCACTTCGCGTGGGGCACCCGATGATCGGTCCTTTGGGCAGCGATGAACGATGCCACGGTCATCGCGTCGCCTCCTTTACCCACAGGACCACGGATCGCTTGAGGACATCACGCTCCATCCGTAGCTCGGCGTTCTCAGACTCGAGCTGAGACAGGCGGGCCCGCTAATCAACGCTGAGCCCCTCGGCCTCGCCCCGTTCGATCCGGTCCCTTTTTCACCCAGTTCCCCAGAGTCGCAGGATGAAGACCGAGATCCTCAGCTACCCGAGCGATCGGCTTTCCGGTCTCACGGACAATCCGCACCGCCCCCTCCCAAAACTCCGGGTCATACTTTCGACGTACCTCTGACATGGCATCTCCCCGTAGTGGAAGCCTCCACACTTCGAGGGGATGCCCACTCGGGGCTGTGGCGGGATCGCAGTTGCGGGGCGATCACCGCGGCGACGACGAGGACTGCACCAGCGAACTGAAGCGGTGTGAGTGTTTCGTTGAGTGCCACCCACCCGACGATGGTGGCGACCAGCGGGCTAAGGAGCCCGAGGAAGCTGACGATTGCGATCGGCAGCGTTTGGATGCCTCGGAACCAGTTGGCGTACGCAGCGCCGGTCCCGACGATCGCGAGCCACGCGAATCCCGCGGCGCTGGTGGCGTCGAT
>JALSTE010000469.1 GCA_026983855.1 Acidimicrobiia bacterium | reverse complement strand
GGTTCGGCTGAATCCGTCGAACGTCGTTCCCCCCAGGGCCACCAGCACCAGGGCGGTGGTTCCGGGGACGATCTCCACCCGACCCAGGCCGGTGAATGGCCGCCTGACCCGCAGGCTGCCTCCGGAACGGAAGAGGGGCGCGATGTGGGCGATGAGGCCGAAGTACACGGCGAAGCCGTCGGCGTTCCGGGACCAGTTCCGGCCCCAGACCACGGCCGGTCCCACGACGATGATGGTGTACAGCACCATCAGCCAGCCCAGGATCCGGGGTTGGGAGGGGCTGTGGTACGCCAGTTCCAGCCACAGGAACCCGGCCAGGGTGGCCACCGCCGGCCAGTGGCCGAACCTACGCTCCCTGCGCAGGCCCAGGCGTTCACCGAGGCGTTCGGCCACCACCGCCAGCTGGTCGAGGGGATTGACGTCGGACCACACGTCCCCGAAGACCGCCTGGATCATGGGCACGATCACCCACAGGCCGACGAAGATCACGAACGGTGAGAGGTTCAGGACGTCGAAGCGGGACCCGAACAGGGCCGCCCCCAGGGTCTCGCCGTAGAGGAGCAGGGCCACCAGCCGGGCCGGCCACACCAGGCCCCGGACCAGCCGGTCGGCCCACCCGGGGGCGGGCCGACCGGCGGCCTCGGAGGCCAGGCGCGGTTCGCGCCACATGGCGCCCAGGGCACCGAAGGAGATCACCAGGGCGATGGTGGCCCCCCACGCCAGTGCCACCGGGCTGATCGGTAGGTCGGCACGGGCGCCGATGCCGTGGGCGAGAATCATCGGATCTCGAACTCCGCCAAGGGCTTGCCGAGGCCCTCCAGCTCGATCTCCACCACCCCGGGAATATCGGCCTTGAAGACCAGGTCCGTGGGCACCCCCGGTTCGAGATCGACCATCTCGTCGTAGACGTGGAGATGGGCCTCGTCGGCCACGTCGGAGGTGAGGGTGAGCCTCACCGTGTCACCGAGGTGGATCGTGTGCCGGGACACACCCCCGACGACCTCCCCACCGGCGTATTCGATGGCGATCTCGACGTCGGTGTTGACCGGCTCGGTGGTGGCCGGTTCCGCATCGCCGGGCACGTCCAGGGTCACCGTGTCCTCGATGATCTGTCCGTCGTGGGCCACGGGGGAGTGGTTGTTGTTGGACAGTTCCACCCTTATCTCGTGGGTGCCGGGGTCGAGTCTCGGCAGGTTGTACCAGGGTCCGTAGAGGCGGGTGATCTTCTTGCCGTCTATGTAGAGGTGGGCGTGGCCCTCGCCGGGTACGGGTTCGGTGGACACGTGCTCGGGGGCGAAGGTGAAGTTGGTGGTGTCCAGCTTGAGGTTGTGGCCCCCGGCGGGGTCGGGCACCAACTCAGCTCTCAGAGTGGGTACCGCCACGCCCGAAGGCACCTCGATTGGAGCGTGGTGCATGTGTTGGGGTGGTTCGGTATCAGGGACCTCCACTGTGACGGTCTGGTCGATCAGCTCACCGTTCACGGCGTAGGGGGAGTGATTGTTGGCCGAGAGTTCGACCCTGACCTCGTGGCTTCCCGGGGACAGGGGCGGCATGTTGAACCACGGCTGGTAGACCCGGGTGATCTTCTTGCCGTCTATGTAGAGGTGGGCGTGGCCCTCGCCGGGTACGGGTTCGGTGGACACGTGTTCGGGGGCGAAGGTGAAGTTGGTGGTGTCCAGCCGGAGGTTGTATCCGGCCATGGGGTCGGGCAGGACCTCGACGGCCAGGGTGGGCACGGGGGTGCCTTCGGGTACCTCATAGGGGCTCATGTGATCGTGGTGATGCCCTGAGGCCATTTCACCGTCGGTCATTTCACCGTCGGCCATCTGGCCGTCGGAGGAGGATTCCGCGGCGGTGTTCACGATGGTCCCCTCCGGGGTGGTGGTCACCGTGCTCTGTGTCGTCTGGTCGGAAGCAGCGGCCGGATCGGCCTGGTTGTTGGTGCTGTCACCGCAGGCGGCGGCGAGCAGGGTCAGGGCGAACACGCCGATGAGGGCGCGTAGAAGGCGCGGGAATCGCGTCATTGTTGGAGAGTCCTCTCTGGAAAACGTCTTGGAACTTCAGATGGGGAAGACGTTCCCGAGAGGTGGTGCTCGTCCGAGGGTGACGCTGGGGACGGCCGAGGGCCATCCGGGATGTTCGGTGTCCGCCAGCCCGGTGGACCAGGAATCGTTCCGGAGGGACAGCGGCGGCCGGGCTGGGGACAGTCGGGAGCCGATCCGTTGCGTGGTCCTCAGGGCCAGGACCACCAGCCAGGCCACGAGGGGCTGGGCGACCAGGCCGGCCAGCACCGACCGGTTGGTGAGCAGGTGGGGTACGGCCCGGGGGTCGAGCTGAAG
>JALSTE010000468.1 GCA_026983855.1 Acidimicrobiia bacterium | reverse complement strand
AGGGGGCCCGGGTGATCGAAATACCCCTTCTCGCCGACATTCCCCTTCTGGGACCGGCCCTGTTCGGCCAGGCCTGGCCCGTGTACCTGATCTACCCCCTCGTCCCCGCCGTGGGCTGGTTGCTCTACCGCACCCGCTGGGGCCTCGAGGTCCGGGCCGTGGGGGAGAACCCCCAGTCGGCCGATGTCTCGGGCATCCACGTCAACAAGCGTCGGCGTCAGTCCATATACGTGGCCGGAGTGACGTCGGGTCTGGCCGGAGGCGTTTTCGTGCTCGGCCTCATCGGCAGTTTCGACGTGGGCATGGTCGGTGGGAGGGGCTTCGTGGCCATCGCCGCGGTCATCTTCGGGGGGTGGACCGTCAAGGGCACCGTCGCCGGGAGCCTGCTGTTCGGGGTGGCGGACTCCTTCCGGTTCACCCTGCCCTCGCTGGGGTACCAGGTCAACCCGAACCTCCTGGCCGCCATGCCCTACGTCCTCACCCTGGCGGTGATGATGTTCTTCGCCTACCGCAGCCGCCAACCCCGGGCCCTGGCCCAACCCTTCATCCGGGGGCTGCGCTAGACCCCGTAGCCGCGGATCCGCCCACTCCCTCACACCGGGGGCGCTTCAGCCCCGGTCCTCCACCTGGCGGCGAAACTCCTCGCCGTCCCAATAGTCCACCCGGTGGGTGATGAGACCCTCCTCGATCCGGAACCGGAACATCCCCCGGATACGAATCGGGCGGCCCGACACCCGGGCCGTGAGCACGTAGGGGACCGCGACCAGGGGTCCCTCGGCGATGGTCTCCTCGGCCTCGTAGTGGAGGTCCGCAAAGGTCCCCAGAAACGAGGCCAGCCGTTCCCGGTAGGCGTCACGACCGACCACACCGGTTCCCCGGGCCGAGGTGTGCTCGTTCACGAAGTCCTCGCCCACCAGGGCCGCGATGCGATCGACGTCGCCGCTGTTGAGGGCCTCCAGGTACGACAGGGCCGTCTCCCGGGGTGTCGGGTGTCCCCTGTCCCCGGTCATCCCCAGAGTTCGTTGACCTTTTCGAACACCTGCTGTCCGTGGCTCATCTCGATCCGGTTCCCGTCGGGATCGGTGATCATGCAGATGTAGCCCACCGGGGCGGGAAGTTCCACCGGTTCCATGGCCAGGCATCCCCTCTCGCGGGCCCGGGCGGCGACCTCGTCGATCTCGTCCCGGGAGACCACCTCGATGCCAATGTGGCCGAAGGGGGTCAGCTGGGGCTGGGCGCGGCCCTGGTCCCTGTAGAACATCACCAGGACCAGGATCATCGGGGTCTCGACCTGACCCTCGTTGGAGAGCCAGGCGCTGCGTCCGTCGTCGTCGGAAAAGGTCTCGACCACGACCAGGGGCGTGAACTCGGTGTACCACTCCACCGATCGGTCGATGTCGGAGGATGGCAGTGCTATGTGGGTCCAGCGGGAGCGGGTCAGCCGGCTCATGGGCGGACCCTAGCACCGGCCGCTCGAGGCGGTGTCAGCGTCCAGCCCCGTCCTGGGTCCGGGCCAGCAGACCCCGGGAGGCCGCCTCGGCCCGCTCGGCCAGATCATCCAGATCCACCCTCACGGGACGCCCGTCGGTCACCACCCGTCGCCCCCCGACCCACACGTCGGACACCGAACGGCCACCGTCGGACCAGACCAGTTGCCGGGCGGTGTCGCCACGGGGCATCCACCAGGGACCATCGGTGCGGTGAACGACCACATCGGCAACGGCACCGGGGGACAGGAGCCCGACCGGGCGGCGGCCGCCGAGGATCTCTCCCCCCCGGACCGTGGCCCACTCCAGGGCGTCCCACGCCCCCATGACCGTGGGGTCGGCGGTCATGTCTCGGGCCAACCCCATCCCCAGCACCGCCGCCCTGAGCACGCTGAGGGAATCAGAGGCGTTCTCCGAGTCGCAACCGATTCCGACCCTCACCCCGCGCGCCAACATCTCATGGTGCCTACCGGCCCGGCTCACGCCCTGGGCCAAACGAAGGTAAGCCCACGGACAGTAAGCCACCGCGGCCCCCGAATCGCCCAGCACCTCCAACTCCTCAGCGTCTATGTGCACCGCGTGGGCGATGAGGGTCTCGGGACCCAGCACCCCCAGACGCCCCAGATGCACCAGGGGGCGGCCCACGCCCCGCTCGAGGTAGGACACGGCGTCGGTGGGAGTGGGGGACATGTGGAAGGTCAGTCCGGTGCCCAGCTCGCGGGCCAGTTCGGCCGCCCCGACGAACAGCTCGTCGGAGACCAGGTCGTGACCCACCACCGACACCCAGCCCCGGACCCGGCCCCCGTCTCGCACGATGTTCGCCGTTTCCCGCTGTCGCGCCAGGACCTCGGCCA